>JAXJRB010000001.1:0-15436 GCA_036310845.1 Lachnospiraceae bacterium
ACTATATGTCTTTCAGGCTATATTTTCCTTGAACTGCTTCTGATTTCTCGTCGTACACACCGTGTACGCACTGCGAAATCATCATTGTTCAATAAAAATATATCTCTGAAATACAAATATAAAAGATTCCGAGAGTACATTAATGTGTTTGGGAGTGGTGGCCATACATGAAGTGTACGAAAAATGGATAAAATGCTATAAAAGTGTTAGAGAGAAAACAGAATTTGAATTAAAGGTAGTGATATGGTAGTGCCTGGATTTAAATAGCTTGTAACGGAGATTATTACAAAGTTTGGCAAAATTTTATATGAATTTCATTGCTTTTTCAAGATAGATATTTTATCTTAGGATAAGAATGAAAAAGGAAGACGAAATGGATAACGGAGAATGACAGATGGATGCGATTATTTTGTTAAGTATGATATTTGCTGTGATTATATATGTAATGGTACGTGGCTCTGTGGAAGAGAAGCGTAATAGAAAGCAATATGAAGCAGGGCTTAGAGAGGGGTATGGGAAATTTCCGGATAAAGAGTATTCAGAGCAAGACTTTGAAAACATTACAAGATTGTTTGCATATCGTCATAAGGATTATTTTATTGATGATATTACATGGAATGATTTGAATATGAATGGTATATTCGCCTTGATGGACCATACACAATCTTCTTCAGGCGCAGAATATTTGTATGATATGTTACGTACACCAAAGTTGCAAAAGGCTAAAATGGACGAATTAGAAAAGCATATATGTTTTTTGCGGAAGGATGAAGACAAGAGAGTGACGGTTCAAATGAAATTACATGCTCTTGGAACATCAGGAAAATATTCTGTTTTTGATTATATTGAATATTTGGATACTATTGGTGATTGTAGTAACGGAAAGCATATTGTAATGTTACTGGCATTGTTTGTTTCGCTGGCTCTGCTTTTTGTGAATGTTATGACAGGTGTTTTTCTATTGTTACTTGTAATAGCAGTCAATATGACATCATATCTGCGGGAAAAAAACAATATTCAGCCGTATTTTTGTAGTTTTTCTTACATTATGCGCATGATTCAGTGCGGAAATGGCATTTTGACAGTTGACTTAAGCGAGATGGTTGAGTATAAAAAAGAATTGGAGAAGAAGATTGGTCGATTGACTCCTATCAGTAGAAATTATAGTGTAGTAGCTTCCATGAATTCATCAAGTGGAAATCCATTAGAGATTGTATCGGACTATTTTAATATGCTTACGCATATTGATATTATGCGTTTTAACCGTATGGTTCGTTTGGTAAAGGAGCATAAAGAAGAAATCTATGAATTGGTAGAGGCGATAGGATATATAGATGCGGTTATTTCGATTGGGGCGTTTAGAGAGTCCTTGAAAAGCTATTGTGTTCCTGAGTTTGAAGAGGGAAAAGAGGTAGTTTTATGTATAGAGAATGGATACCATCCATCGATTAATGAGCCTGTCGTAAATAGTTTTCTACAAAAACGGGGAATGCTTGTTACGGGGTCAAATGCTTCAGGTAAGTCTACATTTTTAAAAATGATAGCAATTAATGCTATTTTAGCGCAAACCATTCACACTTGTACTGCAAGTAGTTATCGTGGTGGTTTATATAAAATATATTCGTCCATGGCATTAAGGGATGATCTTATGGCAGGGGACAGTTATTATATTGTTGAGATAAAGGCATTAAAGCGAATTGTGGATGCAGCAGAGGAGAAGAGCGAAAATCCGTTATTGTGTTTTGTTGATGAGGTGCTGCGCGGAACAAATACCGTAGAGAGAATTGCGGCATCAGCTCAGATTATGGACAATCTTGCTCGAAAAGGTGTATATTGTTTTGCGGCAACGCATGATATCGAGTTGACACACTTGTTGGCTCAAAAATATGACAATTATCATTTTGAAGAAGATGTAAAAGATGGAGATGTTCTTTTTTCTTATCGTTTGTTAGACGGAAGGGCACAAACAAGAAATGCAATCAAGCTTTTAAAAGTGATTGGTTTTTCAGATGAGATTACAGAGCATGCGGAGGATAGAGTACAGAGATTTGTGAGAACAGGTCAGTGGGCATAATAATTTTGTTTGCAAGAAAGGGCATGGTTATTAATATGTTTGTAAAAATTTTTACGGATGGTGCTGCTAGAGGAAACCCGGAAGGACCGGGAGGTTATGGAGCAGTACTACAATATGTGGATTCAAAAGGTCAGCTTCATGAAAGAGAATTTTCGGCGGGATATAAGAAAACAACAAATAATCGTATGGAGTTATTAGCTGTTATTACAGGGCTGGAAGCATTGACAAAGCCTTGTGAGGTGGAGGTAATATCGGATTCTAAGTATGTAACGGACGCCTTTAATCAGCATTGGATAGAGGGATGGCTGAAACGAGGATGGAAGAATAGCAGTAAAGAGCCAGTTAAAAATATCGATCTTTGGCAAAGACTGCTTCGTGCAAAAGCACAGCATCAGGTAAAATTTACCTGGGTAAAGGGACATGCCGGACATCCAGAGAACGAAAGATGTGATAGACTTGCGACAACTGCGGCAGATGGTAATAACTTACTTGACGATATAGCAGGTGAAGTGATATTATAATAATTAAGAAATCAGTCAAATTTAAATTTTTAAAATAAAAGACAAAAAATATAGAAAAGGGTGATAGTCAATGGCAAATCTTATTGAATTTTTTAGAATGGTACTATCTTATTTGATGGTATTTGGTGTAATTGCAGTAGTATCTGCAGCTGGTGCGTTTGCAGGTGTGAAGCTTTGGAAACCTAAGAAAAAAGAAGAAAAGAACGTTGAATAAAGAACAGAATATGTCAAATAGAAGAGATCTTGAAAAAGGTCTCTTTTTTCATCGTCTTTTTCCTTGACATACTTGCTTTTTGAAAGAATTGTAGCATTTATATAAATTATTTCAACTTTATCTGTTCAGACTGTTCATTGACACTTGAAAAGGATTCTACTATACTATAGTTTAAATACTAGATATTGTATGTGAAGAGTTAAAGGATACAATATAAACACAATTTAGGATACATCTCGTATTTGTATGAATAATATGAAAAAGAATGAAATATTTCAGTAATCCGAACAAAAAATCAATGCACTTGAAGAAGAAATGTGTATTGAATCTTGAATAAGAAGTTAAAAGTAGTGTTAAGGATTACAATAAAAGGGGAACGTATCAAAAAGAAGGAGGCATCAATATTACATGGGGAACATGATAGAAGATATGAAAGTGAATGAAGACATTGATTACGGAAGCCTTTATCAGCCGGCAAGAGATATATATGTCATTAAAAAGGACGGCAGTAAAGAGCTTTTTAACGTTCAGAAGGTTATTACTGCAGTTGGGAAGTCTGCATATAGAGCTTTGACAAAGTTCTCGGATGATGATAAGAGACATATCTGTGCATATGTTGTCAGCAAGGTTGATGAGATGGATACAGATGAAGTGCCAATTCCTGTTATGCATAATATAGTAGAGAGCGCGTTAGAACAGGTAAAGCCTATTGTGGCAAAGAGCTATCGCGATTATCGTAATTATAAACAGGACTTTGTCCGCATGATGGATGATGTATATAAGAAGAGCCAGTCAATAATGTATGTAGGAGACAAGGAAAATGCGAATACAGACTCAGCACTTGTTTCTACAAAGCGTAGTTTAATTTTTAATCAGTTTAATAAAGAATTGTATCAGAAATTTTTTATGACGACAGAGGAGATTCAGGCATGTCGTGACGGATATATTTATGTACATGATATGTCTGCAAGAAGAGATACCATGAATTGTTGTCTTTTCGATGTACAGAATGTATTATCCGGTGGATTTGAAATGGGTAATATTTGGTATAATGAGCCAAAATCATTGGATGTAGCTTTTGACGTTATCGGTGATATTGTGCTTAGTGCTGCAAGTCAGCAATATGGTGGATTTACCGTGCCGGAAGTTGATAAGATTCTGGCTCCTTATGCAGAAAAGACATATAAGGCATCCTATGAGAAGTATATTCGTCTTGGTATTAGTGAAGAAAAGGCGGAAGAAGAAGCAATAGCAGATGTAAAGAGAGAATTTGATCAGGGCTTTCAAGGATGGGAATATAAGTTTAATACGGTTGCAAGTAGCCGAGGAGATTATCCGTTTATTACAGTTACTGCAGGTATTGGAACAGAACGTTTTGCTAAAATGGCAACGATTGAGATGCTGGAGGTAAGATGTAAAGGTCAGGGAAAGAAGGAGTGTAAAAAACCGGTACTTTTCCCTAAGATTGTCTTTTTATATGATGAGAATCTTCATGGACCAGGTAAGCCAATGGAAGATGTGTTTGAAGCAGGTGTTAGGTGTTCTGCAAAGACCATGTATCCTGATTGGTTGAGTTTAACGGGAAAAGGCTATATTGCAAGTATGTACAAGCAGTATGGTAAGGTTATCTCACCGATGGGATGTCGTGCGTTCCTATCGCCATGGTATGAGAGAGGTGGAATGCATCCTGCTGATGATAAGGATTCTCCAATTTTTGTAGGACGTTTTAACATTGGTGCAGTTTCTTTACACTTGCCAATGATTCTTGCAAAGGCGAGACAGGAAAATAAGGATTTCTATGAGGTTCTTGATTATTATTTGAATTTAATCAGACAACTTCATATTAGAACTTATGCTTATCTTGGAAATATGAGAGCGTCAACAAATCCACTCGCATATTGCGAAGGTGGTTTTCTTGGAGGAAAATTGAAGCTTTCGGATAAGATTAAGCCTTTGTTAAAAGCAGCTACTGCATCTTTTGGAATTACAGCATTTAATGAGCTCCAAATGTTATATAATGGAAAATCATTAGTTGAAGATGGTTCTTTTGCGCTTGAAGTATTGGAATATATTAACAAAGAGGTAAACCGTTTCAAGGAAGAGGATGGCAATCTCTATGCTATTTATGGTACTCCGGCAGAGAATCTATGTGGTTTACAGGTGAAGCAGTTTCGTGCAAAATATGGCATTGTAGAGGGCGTTTCTGATAGAGATTATGTCAGCAACAGTTTTCATTGCCATGTAACAGAAGATATCACACCAATTCAGAAGCAGAATCTAGAATATAGATTTTGGGAATTGTCTAATGGTGGCAAGATTCAGTATGTAAAATACCCGATTGATTATAATATTACTGCAATTAAGACGTTGGTTAGAAGAGCAATGGATATGGGATTCTATGAAGGCGTAAATCTGTCGTTGGCTTATTGTGATGATTGTGGTCATCAAGAGCTTGAAATGGATGTGTGTCCAAAGTGCGGAAGTAATAATCTGACTAAAATTGATAGAATGAATGGCTATTTGTCTTATTCTCGTGTACATGGTGATACTAGATTGAATGAGGCAAAAATGGCAGAAATTGCAGATAGAAAGTCAATGTAAATATATAAAAGAGATATTTTAGGGGGGGCGACGTAGTGCGTTATCACAATATAACGAAAGATGATATGTTAAATGGCGATGGATTACGAGTTGTATTATGGGTGGCAGGCTGCGAGCATTGTTGCGAGGGCTGCCAGAACCCAATGACATGGGATCCAAATGGTGGTTTATTATTTGATGAAAGTGCTAAGCAGGAGATTTTTGAACAGCTTGATCAGCCATATATTAATGGAATTACCTTTTCGGGAGGAGATCCGCTTCATTGTGCGAATAGAGACGGTGTAAAGCAGCTTATGCGGGAGATTAAAGAAAAATATCCGGATAAGACAATTTGGCTTTATACGGGTGATAGTTGGGAAAATATTAAGAATTATTCAATGATGAAGTACATAGATGTTTTAGTCGATGGTGAATTTAAGCTTGCTTTGAGAGATGTAACGTTGTTATGGAAAGGAAGTAGCAATCAGAGAGTAATTAATGTACAGGCAACTCTTAGTCAAGAAGATACTACGGTTCCAGTGCTTTATTGTGGTGACCATGATGATATTCCCATGGGAAGAGAAACAAGTCATGCCCCAAAGTTAACGGATGAAAATATTATTCAGTTTAATGGTGGTATGGATATAACCTGTTGTGGGTGTCAGGCTTAATAGAAAGAAGTACAAAATGAAATAAAAGGTCTGTGATTACAAGGAGCAGAGATGTTTTGTAGTCACAGACTTGTTATATGCTAAAAGTGATTGTTACTATGCTAGAGTACTTTCTTAGTGCATAAAAAGGAGATTTGGATATGATAAATATTAAAGTAAAATATTTTAATGAGAATGTAGAAAAGCTTACCAAAATTACGAAAGGTAATTGGATTGATTTAAGAGCAGCGCAGGATGTTGTTTTAAAGGCTGGAGAGTTCAAATTGATTCCATTAGGTATTGCGATGGAGTTACCAAGAGGCTATGAAGCACATGTTGTACCAAGAAGTTCTACTTTTAAGAATTTTGGTATTATTCAGACGAATCATCAGGGGGTTATTGATGGTCCGGATAGAGAAACAGGAGAAGGTGGTTACTGCGGAAATGATGATCAGTGGTTTATGCCGGTTTATGCTCTTAGAGATACCGAGATTCATTTAAATGATAGAATTTGTCAGTTCCGTATTATGGAACAACAGCCAGAGATTAGCTTCGAAGAGGTCTCAGAATTAACAGGACCAAATCGTGGTGGTCATGGAAGTACTGGAAAACAATAAATAAAAAGTTTTATAATAGGGAAACGTAGAACAGATAATATCGTAAAGGAGATATTATCTGTTTTTATTGTGCTAGAAAACAATATGTGATACTATTTTAAATAGTACCAAAGAAAAAAGGAGAGGAATTATGAGAAATGTTTGTAAATATATGTTGGGTATATTAGGTGGAATTTTGTTTTGTAAAACAACGGTATTTGCGGCAGAAATAATACCTACAAATGTAATACTGGTTTCAAATGCAGAAACGGTGGTTTATGCGGAAGCAGATTTAGCAAGTACAATTATTTTACCAGATTTACAAGAGGGGCTTCCGATTCAGGTGACAGGGATTACAGATACGGGTTTTTTTCAAGTGAATCTGGGAGAGGTTTTCTATATTCCTGGATATGGATTAAGTGAACCAACCGCAGAAAGCGGTGTGATAGTGCCAGCGCAAACAACTGCACCGGCAGGCGTTCCACGGGAAATCTTTGATGTGAAACAGGATTATAATGAATATATTGTTCGTGTGATAGAGCTTGTAAATGAAGAACGTCAAAAAGTAGGATTAAATAGTTTGGCTCATGATGAACAGATTACTTATGCAGCAACGCAGCGTTCTTATGAAATGGTTCAGCATTCCTATTTTGAACATGCAAGACCAGATGGAAGAAGTTGTTTTACGGTAATGAAGGAGTATGGGGTTTCGTATTCGAGTGCAGGTGAAAATATTGCGTGGGGGCAAAATACACCGGAATATGTTATGTCTTGCTGGATGAATTCGCCGGGACATAAAGCTAATATTTTAAAATCTGGATTTACTAAAATTGGCGTTGGTATTGCGACAGATGGAAATGGAGGATTGTATTGGACGCAGCTATTCACGAATTAGATTAAAAATTGATTTTGTGTAATAAAAGATACCTTCATTGGACATTCTATGGAAGAGATAGTGTGAAAAATAAATTTTTCACATACGAACATAGTTCGTATTGCAAATATTGTGCCTGCGCAAGGTGCTAAAGCACTTGTAAAGTTTGCAGGTAATTAGTGAAAATAGAATATCCGATGGAGGTTTTTTATGTATCAGAATTTTGAACGAAACAAACAATATTTAAATAGTAAGCTACACCCGGATATTAATTTCGACCTTGTGAGTAGAGATATTACAATAGGAAATAGAAAGGCTGTTTTTTTCTTTATAGATGGATTTTGTAAGGATGAACTTATGCAGAAGCTGTTACAGTTTCTAATGGGGTTAAAGGAGGAAGGTTTGCCACAACAGGCTTCGAAATTGAATCTGGTAATTCCATATGTGGAAGTAGATATTTCGCCTGATTTTGATACGATTATTAAGAATGTTCTAAGTGGTGTGTTTGCGGTGCTTATTGATGGTTATGAGGATTGTATTTTAATTGATTCAAGAACCTATCCGGCAAGGGGAGTATCAGAACCGGAGAAAGATAAGGCGCTTCGTGGTTCGAAGGATGGATTTGTAGAAACGGTTATATTTAATACAGCGTTGATTCGAAGAAGAATTCGTAGTACGGATTTAAGAATTGAGACTTTGTGCGCGGGAAAAGAATCGAAGACGGATATTGTTCTTTGCTATATGGATGAAAGAGTAGATCGTGAGTTCTTGGATAAAATCAAAAATCGAATCAAAGACATTAAAGTGGATGCGCTTACACTAAATCAGGAAAGTCTTGCGGAATGTCTTTTTACTTCAAAGTGGTATAATCCATTTCCGAAATTTAAGTACACGGAACGCCCTGATGTGGCATCAGCTCAGATTTTAGAGGGAAATATTATTGTGTTAGTAGATAATTCGCCATCAGCAATGATTTTGCCAATAAGCATATTGGATGCAGTAGAGGAGGTGGACGATTATTATTTTCCGCCAATAACAGGAACGTATTTGAGAATTTCAAGATTTTTAATCTTTATTATGACTTATTTGCTGACACCTACTTTTTTGCTGTTTATGCAGAATCAGCAATGGATTCCGGAAGCGTTTCGATTTATAATCGTAAAAGATGAAATAAATGTGCCGTTAGTGTGGCAATTTCTGATTTTGGAATTGGCAATAGACGGTTTGAAGCTTGCAGCAATAAATACACCAAGTATGCTTTCGACACCGCTTAGTGTTATGGCGGCGCTGGTACTTGGCGAGTTTTCTGTAAAGAGTGGTTGGTTTTCGTCAGAGGTCATGTTATACATGGCATTTGTAGCCATTGCAAATTATACACATCAAAGCTATGAGCTTGGCTATGCGATTAAGTTTTTCCGTATATTAAATCTTGTGTTAACAGCAATATTTGATATTTGGGGCTATGTGATTGCGCTTATTATATTCGCATTTGCCATTATCAAAAACAAAATGGTATCCGGACAGAGTTACATCTATCCTTTACTACCATTTAGTTTTAAGAAATTGGGAAAAGTATTGATACGAACAAGATTGCCAGGCTCGCGAGAGTGATAAATATAAGAAATAGAAGGTGCAGCAATGAACTGCACCTTTTATATGTAACAGCAATTTCCTTCAATCAAAAGCGGGATTAGATGCAATGCCTTTAATCAAAAGCAGGATTAAAGGCATAAAAGTTTTTGGAGTCCAGATTGTCTTGAGTAATACGAAGCGCTTCGCCGAATCTCTGGAAGTGTACAATTTCTCTGGCTCTGAGGAAACGGATAGGATCCGCTACATCAGGGTCTTTTACTAGTCGAAGGATGTTATCATAGGTGGTTCGTGCCTTTTGCTCTGCTGCAAGGTCTTCTGTTAAGTCTGTAATAACATCGCCCTTTGACTGAAATTCACAGGCATTGAAAGGAATCCCACCAGCTGCTTGTGGCCATAATGCAAGTGTGTGGTCTACATAGTATTTATCGAAGCCGGATTCTTTGATTTCTTCGGGAGTAAGATCTTTGGTTAACTGGTATACGATGGCACAAATCATTTCAAAATGTGCAAGTTCTTCTGTGCCGATATCGGTTAATAATCCGGCTACAGAATTGTAAGGCATGGTGTATCTTTGTGCCAGATAACGCATGGAAGCGGCTAACTCCCCATCTGGGCCACCATATTGGCTGATTATTACTTGCGCAATTTCAGGGTTCGTTTGAGTGATTTTTACTGGATATTGTAATCTTTTTTCATAATTCCACATTAATGATATCCTCCTTCCCAAGGCCAGTCTTGTAATGCCCATTTCCATTCGTGGGCATTATCATCCATACAATCACGCATTAATGGTCCATAAGCTTCTGTATATTCCTGCACAAGCTGTTTTTTCTTGTTTTGGAAAAAGCGAATTTTTTCTATTGCATTTTGATCAAAAGGATGTGTATCAAGGTATAAATTAAGTTCCACTATAACAAAATCAATTTTTCCTATTTCTTCTAATAGTTTTTGTCGTTCACGACAACCGCAAGCTACATTCATTTACGACATCTCCTTCCGGTAAAAGGTTTATTGAGTATTGGGAAAATCGTTCCAATATGATAGGCTTCATCTAAGTTTTCATACATAGTACAATCTTTTTGCCATGGTACATAGGCCATAGCTATTGGAAATTGTTCCATATAAGGAATCTGCTGCTTCCATTCCTGCATAGTGAGTCCTCCTTGTTATATTTTTTTTGTTACTATCATAATATGATAGTTATGAGAAATGGTTCATGATAATGTATGAAGACTATTAGAATGATTTTAGAAGTAGTAGATAGTTTTTATTGATTCACAGATGTAATTTAGTACGTTTTTTGGAAATGGCGAGCAAAGCATATATTGATATTTGGTAACTATTCAGTAGGTCAAAGCATTTACTGCTGAGACCGTAAGAAAAATGATATAATAAGCAAAAATCCCATCGCTGAAAGCGATTCTAAATGGATTATTGCAAGACATCGAAGATGTCTCGTAATTATGAAGGTACTGAATAATTACGATATTTGTAAAAAGGATACAGAGTCAGGTACATTATTCTGTTATGAAAATAGATTATGTGAATATAGAACTTAAATTTGTAGCGTTTACCAGTAACTTTGTGCTATAATAGAAAAAGTTTTTGCGATGATGACAAGATCATATAAAGGTTTATCATGAAGCAAGAGAAGTTTGGAGAGGCGTAGAAAGAGAATGAAATTCTACTTAGCCCCATTGGAGGGGATTACGGGTTATATATATCGCAATGCGCTGCATGAATATTATGGGCAGGGAGTGGATAAGTATTTTACACCATTTCTTACACCACATACAAAATGCAGCTTTAATGCGAAAGAGTTAAGGGATATTACTCCAGAACATAACCGAGGTATGTATACCGTACCACAGGTGCTTACGAATTCGGCAGAGGATTTTCTTCGTATAGAGAAGGATTTATTGGCACTTGGCTATGAGGAGATTAATATTAATCTTGGTTGTCCATCGGGAACGGTAGCTTCAAAAGGGCGTGGTGCAGGATTTCTTGCAGAAACCAAGAAGTTGGATTGCTTTTTGGAGGATATTTTTGCAGGAACCAATGCAAAGATATCATTAAAAACAAGAATTGGTATTGATGACCCGGAGGAGTTTTATGAGTTGCTGGAAATTTATAATAAATATCCTTTGGAAGAACTGATTATACATCCACGTGTTTTAAAGGAGTATTATAAAGGAATACCACATTGGGAAATATTTGATTATGCTGTAAAAAATAGTAAGAATCCATTGTGTTACAATGGTGATATTTTCTCGGTGGAAGATTTTGAACGTTTCCAGCAGGAAGTGTTACAGAAAAATGATAATCATCATGTACATGCTATTATGCTTGGAAGGGGCATATTGCAGAATCCGGCATTAATCGAACAGCTGGTTCGATTTGAACAGAACCGTGAAAGGGAATTTGATTTTGATAAAAATCATTTTAAACTATTTCATGATAGATTGAAAAAAGACTATATGACAGAAATGTCAGGTGACATGAATGTTTTGTTCAAGATGAAAGAGCTTTGGTTCTATATGATTAATCTGTTTCCAGAGCAGGAAAAAGTATTGAAAAAGATTAGAAAAGCAAAAAAGCTGGTTGAATATGATGCAGCTTTAAAAGAACTATTTTAATTACGAATTATGTTAGCATAATTTTTGTGGAGGGAAGAAAAATGCAATTTACATTTGAAAAGAAAGCATGGAATACAATAGAAGAAGGAGAAAAGAATTGTTATATTTTAACAAATGGACTGGGTGGTTATCACAGTTTGTCAGTGATTGGTGCAGCTGCAAGAGCTGACCAGGCATTTTTTATGGCAGCAAAAAAAGCACCGAATGTTAGATGGCATATGATAACGAATTTAGTAGAAACTTTGTCAATTGATGGACAGGAATATACTCTTACATCACAGAGAATGAAAGATAGTGAAGATTTGTCTGGTTATCGTTACTTGACAAGCTTTTCCTATGACAATATGCCAAAGTGGACTTATGAAGTAGAAGATGTAACAGTAGAGAAAGAAATCGTGATGGTTCATGGTGAAAATACCGTTGCGGTAAGATATACAATGCAACAAAAAAATGACAGAAATGTCAAGATGGAAGTAAAGCCATTAATTCGTTGCACAGCAAAGAATACAGCATTTACAGAAGAACACGGAAAGAAGATTAAACTTGTAAAATCCACAATTGTAAATCAGAATACAAAAGATATGCAAACACAGTATGCTATTACGGATGAGGAAAGTACAATTTATTTTGCTACAAATGGGAACGTTACCGAGCTGGAACCTTCTGTTTTTGGAGTAATGTATTTTTCGCAGGATGAACGTGATGGAAGAGATTTTGAAGGTAGTGCATTATATAATCATGTAATAAGTTGTGAAGGCAAGATTTGTGAACAAGAGTTAGTGTGCGTTTACAGTATGAATCCTTATGTTTACCAGAGTGATTTGTTTGAAAAGCTTGTGCAGGAACAGAGAGAATATCTAGATAATCTTCTTAACAAGGCTCCGTTAAAATCTGAACTTGGAAAGCAGTTAGTTCTTAGTGCAGATGCATATGTAGTAAATCGTGATTCCACAAAAGGAAAAAGTATTATTGCAGGTTATCCATTCTTTGAGGACTGGGGAAGAGATACGATGATTTCTCTGCCTGGAATTACAATGATAACCGGTCGTTTCGAAGAATGTAAGAGTATTTTAAGAACTTTTGCAAAATATATTAATAATGGATTATTGCCAAATTTGTTCCCAGAGGGCGATGAGAATCCAATGTATAATTCCGCAGATGCTCCGTTACTGTTTGTAAACACAGTATATGAATACTTGGAATATTCTAAAGATGAGGAGTTTTTAGAAGAAATTTATCCGGCTTTAGAGCAGGTGGTTGCTGCGTATGAACGAGGAACAGATTTTCATATAAAAATGGATTCCGACGGATTAATACAGGCTGGTGCTGGTTTGGAGCAGCTTACATGGATGGATGTAAGAGTCGGAGAGCATTTACCTACTCCACGACATGGAAAACCAGTTGAGATTAATGCATATTGGTATAGTGCATTAAAGGTAATGGCTGAGCTTTCTAAGAACATAAGCGGAAAAAAAGAAAAGACATGTGACGAATATGAAGCGTTAGCAGAAAAGGTAAAGAATTCATTCTGGGAGAAGTTTTGGAATGAAGAAGAAAATTGCTTAAAAGATGTTTTATCTGGAAATTATGAAGAAAATCAAGTACGCTGTAATCAGATATGGGCACTGACACAGCCATTTACCATGTTGGATAGAGAACACGAAGAAAAGGTAATCAAAAAGGTAAGAGACGAACTGTATACTACGATTGGTCTTCGTACGTTGTCTCCTAAAGATTCTGCGTTCCACAAAGTATATATTGGACCAATGGAAGAGCGAGATCGAGCATACCATCAGGGAACGGTATGGGGATTTCCTTTGGGCGCATATTATCGTGCATGTATTCGTTTTATGGAAAAATATGACTTCGCAGAAAAGAAAGAGTGGACGAATCATATTTGTGATGGATTAAAAGCATTGGAAGAATGGCTTGTTGAAGGATGTATTTCACAGGTTGCAGAGATTTATGATGGTGAATGTCCAACAGTATCCAGAGGCTGCTATGCTCAGGCATGGAGCGTAGGCGAGCTGTTGCGTGCAGTATATGATTTTGAACAGATGCAAGGATAAGGTTATTATGACACGAAATTACAAACTGATTATTTCATACGATGGAACCCGCTTTTTTGGATGGGAAAGTCAGACAACAACAGATATGACAATTCAAGGGAAACTGCAAAATGTGCTATCTCTTATGGTTGGCAAGGATGTTAAGCTGATTGGAGCAGGAAGAACTGACGCAGGAGTTCATGCAAAGGCAATGGTTGCAAATGTGAATCTTGATACAGAGATGACCGTGGAAGAAATTCGCAATTATATGAATCAGTATTTGCCGGAGGATATCTGCATTGAAGACGTTAGAATAGCGTCAGAACGTTTTCATAGCAGATACAATGCAATTGGTAAGACGTATTGCTATACTTGCTATATAGGTGAAGGTAAGCCGGTTTTTGATCGTAAGTATGTATATACGCCACCAATGGTTCCGGATGTAGAGCTTATGCGTAAGGCTACACAATATTTGATTGGCGAGCATGACTTTGCAAGCTTTTGTGCAAAGGCTCAGAAGAAAAAATCAACGGTGCGTCATGTTGATAAAATTGAAATTGTGGAAGATGGTGCATATTTGCGTCTAACATATCATGGAAATGGTTTTCTTTACAATATGGTTCGGATTCTGACAGGAACGTTGCTGGAGGTTGGATTTGGAAAGAGAACTCCGGAGAGTATGATTGATTTGTTAGAAGCAAAGAACCGTAAACTTGCTGGATATACAGCTCCACCACAGGGGCTGTGTTTGGTTAAGGTGGATTATGATTAATACGTTTTTGGCGGAGAAATATGTAAAAATGTTTGACAGAAGCATTACTTAATGATAAAATTTTATCATTAAAAAGCCCATGAGGGAGTAGCAAGCGTATAGCGTAGCAAGTCAACATACTGACCTTTTGGTCTGGCTTGTTTTAAATTGCGAGACTCATGTATAGGAAAACTATGCATGAAGTCTATTCATTTTTTGATATGTACCAAGTATAGTTTTGCGCTGTACTTGGTTTTTTTATGCGCCGCTTTAGCGACGCAAATTCTTTTAGTGCAAGCTGCTGAGTTTGCACTTTTTATTGCATTAATTTATTTGTACAAATGAGGAGGAAGAGAAGATGAACTTAGGATTTTCATTTTTTTTCACAAGCATCATGTTAGGAGTCGGACTTGCAATGGATGCATTTTCGGTATCGCTTGCGAATGGATTAAATGAACCAACAATGAAAAAGAAAAAAATGTGTGGCGTGGCAGGTGTGTTTTCCATTTTTCAGTTTGCAATGCCAATGATTGGATGGATCTGTGTTTCTACGATTGCACGTCTTTTAGGAGTATTTGAAACGTTTATTCCATGGATTGCCTTGATATTACTTGGGTATATAGGAAGCAAAATGCTCTATGAAGGCATAACAAGTAAAGAATCAGAGGAAGAAAGTAGTGTGGTTGGAAAGAAAGGACTTCTTGTACAAGGTGTGGCGACTTCAATTGATGCACTTTCTGTAGGTTTTACGATTTCGGATTATAATGGTATAGAGGCAGTGATGTGTTGTTTGCTTATCGGAGTGGTTACATTTTTTATATGCTACGTGGGGCTTGTAATGGGGAAAAAAGCAGGAACAAAGCTTGCAGGAAAAGCAGGAATTTTAGGTGGTGTTATAC
>JAXJRB010000002.1:0-1860 GCA_036310845.1 Lachnospiraceae bacterium
GTGATACAGTAGTTAGTGCTGAAATTGGGGGTTGCGTTAGAAGTATTGGTGATAGAGCTTTCTTAGATTGTAGTAGTCTTACAAGCATAACAATACCAAACAATGTTGCAAGTATTGGCAAAAGTGCTTTTTGTTAAGAATCCTGCCCCTAGTACTATCCAAATCTTCCTCGGGTCAAAGAACAAGGAAGAACCAAAGAAGACCCTAGGATGAACCAAAGAACTCCGAAATATAAAATGTGCGTTTTGTTAAGATTGCCATCCTTTTCTCCTCTCTTATACCTTGCCTAATTTTACCGACCGACGACCGAGAGAACTCCGAGAGAAGAGCGGCACAACTCCTTGACTCCCAAAAGTGACTAAACCTGTGACTAAACCTGAAAAAGGTTGACTCGATTACTGATATATAATCTTAAAAAACGTACTTTTTTGACTCGTTTCCTGAAAAGGTTGACTGGAGTCCTAAAAAGGTTGACTCTTTGAAAGAGGATGCAAAGATACTACATTCTTTTGACATATGCAAATTTGCCATTAAACCTATTCCTTTAACTTTTGAAAATTATCTGTTATATTGGTACACCTGCGCAGGTGTACGCATCCCAAGATTAAGGTGTGGACGCAATGTATTATAGGTATGTACTGCATGATCCACTAATGGTATAGCTTCTTGTAAATTCCTCGGTGTAGGCAATGGATCAAGAAACTCATTCTTAATAATACCATTCACTCGCTCTGCCATGCCATTTTCTGTAGGATCGCTATCCTCAGTCATACTGATACGTATGTGATGAGATTTTAGTTTAAGTACATAGTCATTACAACAGTATTGTAATCCTCTATCAGAGTGATGGATGGTGTCACACAAATTGCCGCTGCCCGCATGTATGATGGCCTTCTCTAATGCCTCTAGTGTGTATTTTGCTTCCAATGTAGGAGAAAGGACATATCCTAGAATCATGCGCGAGAAAGCATCTGTTACAAGATGCAAATAACAGAATCTTTCATCCATCGTGTGGATATAGGTTATGTCGCTCACCCACAGTTGATTAACACTTAATAAGGTCAGTCCTTTTACAAGATTAGGATACTTAAAATACACATGGTTAGAGTTGGTTGTATGACGTGGTTTACGCGGAGGGATAATGAGTTTGTGCTGCCGTAGCAAGCGTAGGAACTTATCCCTTCCTATGCCCAATGTATCACCAAATACAGAGCGTGTTAGCCAATAGAGTTTGAGACCGCCTATAATAGGCATTGCTGCACGATAATCGTGCACAATGGATAGGATTGTTTGCTCTATCTCTTCTTCACTGAATGACTTACGCTTGTGCTTGTAATAAGCCTGCTTAGATTTGCCAAACAGCCCGCAGAGTGTTTCCATCGTTTCGGACGGATACTCTACGGACAGGCGTTCTACTGTTTGGCTCCACCTTTTTTTAATAGGTCAATGCCATCTTGTTCTTTGATAATCTCAAGAAGGCGCTCATAGCCTGTAACGCGGAGTTTTTGGTACTCCACTTCGCGACGGAGACGCTCGTTCTCCACACGCAGGTTCTCTAGAGCTTGGTCTTTTGCATCCATGTGTTTCGAGTTTGAGTGCAAAGATACACTTTTTTCTTGACTCTTGCAAGAAGTAAGCCATGTATTGAGCGTGCGTTGGGGTATTTTCCACTTGGTACAACATTCCACTTGGCTCATGCCTGACTGAAAATAATCATCCAAAACTTGTTGTTTGAACGAGAGAGAATAACGATTTAGAGTTCGCTTCATAAAACTTGAATCTTAATAATTGATACTTTTTGTTCATTTTATGAGTAAACCTATTTCAGTATAAGACAGTTAAGATTTTTAACTATTCTTA
>JAXJRB010000003.1:0-19851 GCA_036310845.1 Lachnospiraceae bacterium
ATCTATCGACATCGGAATCGTTGCATTTGAAGTTGCTGTTGAGAAAGCAAATCCCATAACAGGCGCAAATTTCTTGATAAACTTCACCGGATTGAGTCTTGTGAAAATGAACAGCAAAATCTGATATATGACAAAACACTGAATCACTAATGCAAGCGTTACGCTACCCATGTATTTAATCATTGGCTTGAATGCTGCAAATCCAACGGTTGCAAAGGTTCTTGATATCAAGCAAAATACACCGATTGGTGCAAGCTTCATAACCGCCATTGTCATTTCCATCATCACATCATTAAACTGACTGAAAAATGTTGCAACTACATCTGCCTTGCTACCAAGCTTTGCCAGCATGACACCAACAAATAGAGCAAACACAATAATAGGAAGCATATCACCATTTGCCATCGCTCCAATTGGATTCTTCGGAATGATATTCAACAAGGTATCCACAATACTTGTACTTGATGCACTGTTTGACACCTCTGCTACCTGTATCGCATCCATATCCAGTCCAATCCCCGGATTAATAACAGATGCTGTTGTAAGAGCTATGATTACCGCAAGTGCTGTTGTCGCAATATAAAAGCCTATCGTCTTTATCCCAACCTTACCAAGACTCTTGGTATCTCCGATTGCCATACTACCGCACACCAAAGAGCAGAATACCAACGGTACAACCAACATCTGCATCAATCGTATAAAGCCTTGTCCTACAACATAAAATATACCTTCTACTAATATGGTATTTTTAAAATAACTTTCCGGCATCCAATAGTGAATCGCTACACCGACTAATGCTCCCACAATGAGTGAAATAAATATCGTTGTGGAAAGTCCTAGTTTCTTCTTTGCCTTCTTTTCCGTCATTATTCGATTCCTCCCTTTTCCTTGATGTACTCCTTCAATGCGGTCTGCCAATCCTTTGGCTCAGGGATTCCTGTCAGTCGAAGCATCATATTGTCAAGTACAGAATATTCCGGACGTAATCCTCCGTCTGCCATTACCGGAATAAGCTCTAATTCTTCTGAATATCCTGCATATTCCAATATGGCCTTTGCAAAATCATATCTACTACAGCTTCCCTTACAAACAGCATGATAAAGTCCATACTCATCATGTTCAATAAAATATCGAACAATCTTTGCCAATTCATCACTACTTGTTGGCACACCATAACGATTTGTCGCTACTTCCATGCTAGCAACCGTTCCTACCGAACGTAATACTTCATCCACAAAATCTTTTCCAATTCCATAAATCCATGAACTTCTAATAATCACATATCGGTGCATCAATTTTGTAATAAAGTTCTCTCCTGCTTCCTTTGACTTTCCATAGATTGTCTTTGGATGAGCCTTATCAAATTCGTTATAAGGTCTCTCTGTTACCATATCAAATACATCATCGGTAGACATATGAATTAACTTAGCATGAATCTCTGATGCCGTTAACACGATATTTCGAACACCAATGGCATTTACCTTATATGCTTCATCAACATGCTCCTCACAATATCCAACATTTGTCAAACCGGCACAGTTAATCACAACGTCCGGTCTGTTAACATGCATATATTGCTTTACCTGTTCCAAATCCGTAATATCTACTTCCTCCTTATCCGTAGTCAGTATCTGATATTCCGTACAATCCAATAATTCTGTCAATGCAGAACCAACGTGTCCATTCGCTCCTGTAATCCAAATCTTTTGCATATTCGTACCCCCTATCCTTATCACTGTTAACTATTTCCTTTTCAAGCCTTTTCTAACACTGCTGAAGTTTTATATAAATGTCCTATTCTACACCTTCAACATATATATAAATAAAACGAAAAGGGCAGTCCTTTCGACCCCCCTCACGTTTCCAGGTTGACATAATAACTTTACTATACTGTAAGTTTACTGTCAACTTCTTCCACATATTATCATTTGTAACTCATATTAATAGCCATGTTCTTTCCATAACCTGCGAACTTTACAGGTGCTTTTAGCACCTTGCACAGGCACAAAGTCGCGTGTGAAAAATTTATTTTTCACACTATTCTGCATACATATCATATGATGCCCCAGCATAGCCTATCATCTTCATAGTAGCATAATTAATCTCTTCCACAGACTGAGCCACATCAACAACAGGAATACACTTGTCTTTTTTAATAAACATTGGAACCTCATTTAGTGCAACATCAATATAATGATTACCTGCTGGCATAATTTCCTCATAGACGCTTCCATCCGGCAAGAACTTTACAAACTTCATTTCTTCCGGTAAATATACAAATCTTCCCGTTGCATTCTGTGTATAAACAGGTGCAATCATAACTTCGTTACCAAGCATGAGCTGATCTTCTGTTTCTACTGCACGTCTATCATTTGGATAAACAAATCCCAATGGCTTAAAATACATGTCGTCCTGTGTTGCTGCCTTCATAAATTCACTATACAAATATGGAATCAGGCGATAACGCACACCAATTACATGTCTAAAATCCTCAATGTGCTCAAACTGATAGCATTCCTGCTCTCTAGTTCCAAGTGCCGCATGGTTACGCATTAACGGTGTAAATACCCCCAAAGCAAGCCAGCGCAATACCAAATCTCTAGTCGCATGACTTCCAAATCCGCCGAGATCCGCTCCTGTATACAAGAAGCCACACATATTCAGAGAAGGCATCATCTTCAGATTTAATAAAATATGTGACCACCAGGACTGATTATCGCCTGTCCAAATTCCGCCATAACGATGCATTCCTATATAGGATGCTCTTGAGAACATTAAAATTCTCTTATCCGGAGACATTTTTTCAAAAGCCTCTCCAGCTGCTCTTGTCATATTATAGCCATATAGATTATGTACTAAATCATGACGAATCATTTTACCATTTACCTTATGATAAAAGCGCTTATAATCTTCCGGATTATTCTGTAAACGCTCCATCGCACTCTTTACTTTTACCGGAATCGCATTTGCCTGATTCAGAATATCATCTGTTCCATCTTGCTGTTCTTCTCCATTTGCATATGCCTTGATAGCCTGATGAAGTGCTTCAATTCCTTCCTTCGAATAGAAAATTGCCGGCTCGTTCATGTCATTCCAAAAGCCATCAATTCCCAATTCCATTAAGCGAGCATACTTGCTTCCGAACCATTCTCTTGCCTCAGGATTTAAAAAATCTGGAAAATGTGTCCAACCTGGCCATACCGCAGCCACAAAATCACTTCCATCCTCACGCTTACAAAAGTATCCCTTTTCTACGCCTTCCTCGTAAATATCATAGCCGTCCTCAATCTTTACTCCGGCATCAATGATTGGAATCAAATGGATATTCTGCGCTTTCATCTTCTTTACATACTCTGGGAAGTTAGGAAAACGCTCTTCATTGATTGTGAAGTCCTTAAATCTTTCCATATAATCAATGTCCATATAAACCATATCAATTGGAATCTGATTATCGCGATAACCTGCAACAACTTTATCAATATCCTCTGCATTCATATATCCCCAACGACTCTGGCCGAAACCAAAAGCAAACTTCGGTGGAATATAGCTGCTGCCAATCAGCTTACGAAACTGCTTTGTAACATCATAAGCGGATTCACCTGTAATTACATAGACATATAAATCTGCTCTTTCACAGCTCACTTTCAAAGTATCCTGTCTAGTATATCCAACATCAAACGTAATCTTACTCGGATAATCAAAGAACATACCTATATGTTGCTTACCAGATATAATAATAAAGTTATGAGCACCATATAACGATACCTTTTCTTCCGTATGATTTGGATCATCCGCACAATTACTTGTATAAATATATCCTCTTTTATTAATGCCTCGATTCGCTTCTCCCAAACCATAAATGACATCTGTGTCATCCATTATGTAAGTAAATGAAAATCCATCCCCGATTTCCGTTTTACCAAAATCCATCATTCCCTGTGCAACTTCCACTGGTATCGTTACCGCATCTGTCTCAACCGGTTCACCCAATACATATTTCTTAATCATCTTCAACTTCCTCTCCTATAAAAATGTAGAAAACCTATCTTTTTATGATAAAATACTTTTCATTCTTTGTCTATGTCAAAATCTTCCTATTTATCTGATGCAAAGCAATCATTGTTGCTAGAAAAGTAATCAACTCTGCCACTGGAAATGCAAGCCAAACTCCCGTCATCCCGAATAGCTTAGCCATGAAAACTGCACTTAGAATAATCGCAACAAATCCTCTCAATATTGAAGTGAAAAATGCCATTTTGGCGTCTTCTACGGCACTTAAAAAACCAGTTCCTAAAATATTAATGCCTGCAAACAAAAATCCTATGAAATAAAGTCGAATTCCTCTGATTCCATATGCTGCGAGTACCACATCCTGCTCACTGTTAAAAATAGCAACAATATTTCCCGCAAAACACCATACCGTTCCAACAATAATAAGTGCCAGCACCAACGAGGTCACGACTCCCATTCTAAGAAGTCTTTTTACCGCATCCTTTTCTCCTCTTCCATAATATTCACTAATCAAAGGTTGCGCCCCCTGTGACACACCATTAAATACCGAAATTGCTACCAATGATGTATTCGCCACCACTCCATAGGCAGCCACTCCAATGTTTCCTGCAATCGATAAAATCAGCATATTGAAAATAATCGTAGTTACACCGGAAGAAATCTCTCCTACAAATGCTGATATACCTAACTGACAGGATTGGAGCATTTTCTTTACTGAAGGCACTCCCCAGTGCAAACAGATCGTACTCTTTTTTGAAAAAAAGTGCACACAACAGATTAAAATGCCTATGATTGGCGAAATTGCTGTTGCAAGAGCAGCCCCTACCATACCTAAGCCTAAAGGAAACATCAGTACGTAATCCATCACAATGTTAAACAAACTACTTACTACCGTAGCAGTCATAGCTACAGAAGGAGCTCCATCATTTCTGACAAATGCATTACAGATATGATTCCACATAAAGAATGGTGCAAATAACATAAAAATTCTAGTATATGGTGTTCCTACCTTTACAATTATTTCATCACCACCTAAAGCACGAATAAGCTGTTTTGGGAAAATCCATCCGCTTATCATAAATACTACACTTATGAACAACGCAAACATGATTGCATTAGAAAAATACATTTCTGCACTTTTTTCCCCTTTAGCCTTTAAAATCTTAAAGCGAATTGCCGAACCCACGCCAATCATTGCTCCAATTGCATAAATCAAACTATATAACGGCAGGACAAGATTCAATGCCGTTATGCCATCTGCCCCCTCTGCCAGTGATATAAAGAAGGTATCCGCAAGAATATAAAGAGAAATTCCTACCATACCTAAAATGTTTTGAGATACATACTTGCCAAACTGTCCTCTTACTGTCATACTTCCTCCAAACCACATCTTTACCAAATCTTAACTTCATCCTATAATCGCCATTTTAAGCGGTTTTCCAAGGCTTTTATCATATTCTCATAGAAAAAGGGCAATTGCAACCCCTAACCGCTTCTGCTAGAATACATTTGTGCAAAAGCATTGAATATATTACTTAACAATTTATATTAAGGATGGTTTTCTTATGAAACAGTGGCAACAGAAAAAAAGCCTATGCTTTTTCCTAATAATAGGTATACTGTTTCTTGGAGTGTGCGCTGAAAATATTCAGGCAGATTCCTTTTTTTCGTATGAAAGCTCCACTCACTCTGCTTCTCCACTTCTTTCAGGCGAAAGAACCACTCTGACCACACAGGAATATTTGGTATCAAATATTTCGAAAGATGAATGTATTACTAATTCCAATCAGGTTATTCCTCGTTCTTTCATTCGCAACAGCAAGGGTACAGCCCTATGTCTTTTATTTGTGGATCTTCTTCCACTGATCTTTCCATTAATACAAACATCGTCCGATGACGAGCTCACCAATGAGTCCTATTTTAGTACGATTATAATCAATTACATCCACCACAAGGACGGTAAAAAAGCATAAGTCCTATACAAGAATAGCACATCGGTTTATTTTGTTGCGCATTTATGCTTCATTTCCTCTTTTTGATGCGCATAAATACGCAAGAATAGGAGGTCAAAACATGTTTGAAAATATCATATTTGCTTTTTTAGTCATTATTGCAATTGCTTCCGGCATCTGGGTATGGTGGCTTGAAAATCATGAATCAAATTCTAAAAAAAATTCAACAGAACAGGAAGGATAAGTGGTAATTGCTATGACATTAGCACAAGCACTCTTTGTCTCAGATGATATTCTTGAAAATATACTTTCATTGGAGACCTTAGTTTGTAGTATGCCAACTAATTATATAAAGGGAAAACACAAATTACTCCAGGCAGAAAATATCAGCAGTCAAATTAACAAAAAGCTTATACTATTGAAGAAATACTTGAAATGCCTTTCTTATAGTACATTATCCTACAGCGATGGCTATACTGCGGAAAGGCTACTGCAAAGTATTGATGAATTACGTATCATTACCGAACACTTATTACATATTGCAAAAGTTTCGAAAGCAATAAGTAAGCTAAAATCACCGCTGTCCTTTACTGCACAGAGAGAGCTGGATGCATTATTAGATCGCATTAACGTCATTTTACGAACCTTACAGGATGCATTTCTAAAAAGTAATGCTATTACCAGCAAGTGGATGTTAAGACAGGATACCGTCATTCAAGAACAAATTAAGGGTGTAAAGAAAAATCATATCGAAAGACTTCGTAATGGAACATGTAATATTGAAACGGGCATGTGTTTTCTTGATTTACTCAATGATTATGCACAAATTTCTACCCACTGCACCGCATTGTTTCATGAAGAATTTATTATAGACTACTTGGAAGAAAGAAAAGGTTAATTACTCCGTTACACTCTTTTGAAATCTGCCCCTAAAGGCGCAAAAAGGAAGCTGGCTTGCTACCAGTTTCCTTTTTGCCATGATACTAATATTCTCTTTTCTCAACTGCTCTGATACTAATGCCTGTTGATATCAAAAAACAAATAATCCAGCCTATAACTACTACAAGTATAATATAGAACGGCTTTAATCCTTGCATAAAGAAAAGCATTCCTTGAAACCACTTTTGCAATGTTTCTTCACCAAACATCATCTTCCCTGCTCGCACAGCTATAAATGCAATGCCCATAATAGCAATAACCATTCCCATCAAAACCATTCTTCCATTTTCTCCGCCATACTTTAGCTGTACAGGAATCATAAGCATTTGAAACAGAGAGGTGATAACTAAGAATACAAACGCCATTTCTAATGTTTTCACGATTGTACCACTGTTCATTACACAACAAAACAAGGTTGCTAATGTACATCCAATGAAACTACATCCAAAAGAAAACACATATTTTTCAAGGGCATAGGTACTTCTCTTAATCGGCATTGTCATGAGAAACATAACACTCTTATCAAATTCATCAATTGATATCGTTGATAAGACAAGCGTACTACTTAACATTGTTACAAAAGAGATTATAAATCCTTCCATATCATCTTCCTGCAAAAAAAAGACAAATACGATTATGCATAATAGAATTCCTATTAATTTTCTATTTTTAAACGTAAGACAAAAATCCTTCATCAATAATCCTTTCATAGCACTTCTCCTTTCGTCACCAATAACATCAAATCATCTATACTACCCTTTTCAATCACCAAATCCGGATAGTTTTCCATATAAAATTGTTTTTCCTTAGTAAGTAGCAAATATCCAAAGTTCTCTTCTTTACGATAAAGTATATATTCCTTATCCATTTTCTCATACTGCTCTTTGCTTACCTTTAGTGTTGCATATTCTGCTAGCAATACATCTGTATCATCATGAAGTACAATTTTTCCATTTTGGATAAAATAGAAATCATCACACAAACCTTCCAAATCAGATGATATGTGAGAACTAATCAAAATTGCTCTTCCTTCCTGATTCATATATTCTCTCATTTCATCCAAAAGCTCACTTCTAATAACCGAATCCAGCCCAACCGTCGGCTCATCCAACAATAAGAGCTTTGCATCATAGCTCATAGAAATAAGAAGCTTTAGTTTTGCTTTCATTCCTGTTGAGAAATCCTTTAACTGTTTATCTAATGGTAACTGATACTTCTCGCATTTTTTTACAAACCGTTCCTTATCAAATCGTTTATACATAGTATTCATAATCGAAATAATATCCTTAATGGTGAGCATACAGCTAAAGGTATTTTCCGCCAGTACCACACCAATTTCCTCTTTATCAGAAATGTTCTGTTTCTTCCAGTCCTTCCCTAATATTTCTATTGATCCACCATCCGTTTTAATCAAATTTAAAATTGCCTTGAACAAGGTACTCTTTCCTGCTCCATTAGCACCAATTAATCCAGTAACACATCCTTCTTCCACCTGTAGGGAACAATTTAATGAAAAATCCTTATATGCTTTCTGTACATTTTCTATTTGAAGTAACATCTGCTATTCCTCCTCTAATATCATCTCAAATAAATCCCGAATCTCTTCTTTTTTCATACCGCAGCCTCGTCCTGTTCGAATCGCATCCTCTAGCTTGTGCTCAACCTCTTTCTGCTGTGCCTCCTGCATGATATTATGATTATCCTCTGCAACAAAACTTCCCTTTCCATGAACGGTTACAATAAAGCCCTGTTCTTCTAACTGATCATACGCTTTCTTCACAGTAAGTGCACTGATTTTCAAATCCTTAGATAGATGTCGTACACTCGGAAGCATCGTACCTCCTAGTAGCTTCTTTTCCATAATCATGGTCTTAATCTGACGGATAATCTGTTCATAAATCGGTTCCATCGATGAATTGCAAATAATAATGTTCACCCTGTTTCCCTTGCCTTTCTAGCTTACCTTCACAATAGAGTAACTTTCTTTCCTTTTTTATCCATAAAGAGTTACACGCTGTTATACACTGTTTATCTCCTCTTATCAACAGTATATAACAGTGTATAACTCTTGTCAACATTTCTTTTTTACATATATTCGTAAAACTTCTTCCATTATTTATCCCGTGCCATAAGCTGTACTTATATCACACACAACTAATTCTAATACCGCAAATTATTGCATTTATGCGTTTTCCTATGTATAATATACACCGTAAGTAGATAACCTGTAGTAATAGATAGTAATTTATTCACTACTATATTTTAATAAAATGAGGTAATAATTATGGAAAGAAGAGTAGGCACTATTTCAAGAGGTATTCGTGGACCAATTATCCGTCAAGGAGATAACCTTGTTGATATTACAGTAGATAGCGTTTTAGGAGCTGCTGAAAGCGAAGGCTTTGAATTAAGAGACAGAGATGTTATTGCTTTAACAGAATCTATCGTTGCCCGTGCTCAGGGTAATTATGCATCCGTAGAAGATATTGCTGCTGATGTTAAGGCAAAGTTAGGTGGAGAAACCGTTGGTGTTATTTTCCCTATTCTTTCCCGTAACCGCTTTGCTATCAATTTAAAAGGTATCGCAATGGGTTGTAAGAAGGTCGTATTAATGTTAAGCTACCCTAGCGATGAAGTTGGTAACGCATTATTAACTTATGATCAGTTAGATGAAGCTGGTATCAATCCTTATTCTGATGTTTTAACTTTAGAAAGATACCGCGAGTTATTTGGTGAGAACAAGCATGAGTTCACAGGTGTTGACTATGTAGATTATTATTCTAGCATTATCAAGGAAGCTGGTGCTGAAGTTGAAGTTATCTTCGCTAATCAGGCAAAGACAATTCTTAACTATACAGATTGTGTTATCAACTGTGATATCCACACACGAGTTCGTACAAAGCGTATCTTAAGAGAAGCTGGTGCTAAGGTTGTTTGTGGTTTAGATGATATTTTAACAGCTTCTATAAACGGTAGCGGCTACAATGCAAAGTATGGTTTACTTGGTTCTAACAAGTCTACAGAGGATAAGATTAAGTTATTCCCTAATGAATGTAAGGATTTAGTATTAGATATTCAGTCTTCTATTTTAGAAAAGACAGGAAAGCATGTTGAAGTTATGGTATACGGCGACGGTGCTTTCAAAGATCCACAGGGTAAGATTTGGGAATTAGCTGATCCAGTTGTATCTCCTGCATTTACAGATGGTCTTATTGGTACTCCAAACGAGTTAAAGTTAAAGTATCTTGCTGATAATGATTTTGCTAACCTCAGTGGTGCTGAATTAAAGGAAGCAATCTCTAACAGCATTAAGTCTAAGGAAGATAACTTAGTTGGTAATATGGCTTCTCAGGGAACTACACCTAGACAGTTAACTGACTTAATTGGTTCTTTATGTGACTTAACATCCGGTTCTGGTGATAAGGGTACTCCAATCATCTTAATTCAGGGTTATTTCGATAACTTCACAACAAACTAATATGAATTTTTTAGGGCGTGTCATTTTGATGCGCTCTTTTTTATGTGCTGGAATATTTCGTTCCATTACTTACTCGCAATCAAATCAAGAATAAAAAAAGTACATTTTCACATACTAATCTCAGTTTTACATTCTAAGGAGATTTTGTGTATGACTTCTTTACTTTCTATGATGGAATTATTTACAAACTATATTGTTGAATTTACCACCATTCTTTTAGAGCTTTTCGGTGTCATGATTCTTGTTTTTACTGCCCTAAAATGTTTTCTTGAATGGATTCGTCACGATACCAAGGTGCGACTTAATCTCGCACAGGGCATTGCTATTTCTCTCGAATTCAAAATGGGCAGCGAGGTTCTAAGAACGGTTATTGTTCGAGAATGGAAAGAACTTGGCATTCTAGGTACTGTAATCATACTGAGAGGTTTACTCACTCTTCTGATTCACTGGGAAATCGAACACGAAGAAAAAGCGTTGAAAGAGCATTCTTAATACTTTCAACGCTTTTTTCTGCTAAATTGGGGCTACACAAGTCCTAACACGATCCCAAGCCAATACACAACTCCCAGCCCCCAACTGGTCACAATTCCATACAAAATAACCGGCCCCGCAATGGTAAATATCTTACAGCCAATACCGAATACCTGTCCTTCTGTCTGATACTCAATGGCCGAAGCTACTACAGAATTCGCAAATCCTGTAATCGGAACTAATGCACCTGCACCGCCCCATTTTACCAAGCCACCATACAAATTAAAGCCTGTAAGAATTGCACTTGCAAGGATAAGCAATACGGAACACCAACTTGCCGCGGTATCTTTATCTAAGTTAAATTGATTCATTGCCATATTTACAATAAATTGTCCCACACAACAGATAATCCCACCTGTTACAAATGCCTTTACCATCTGTAGCCACAAATTAGTCTTAGGGGATATTTTCTCTACATATTTCTGATAATCCTTCACTTTTTGATTCATTCTCTTATCCTTCTTTTCCTATCATTTTACTTAATATCAACTTGTTATTATATATTTCCTATATAGCCTTATTTTATTCCCTTATCTCCCGTGATTCCTTTTTAACACTTCTTAACTTGTCGTTTATTTCCTCTTTTCCCATCATGATATAATCGCATCCTGCCCCTAATGTAATTGCAATGCGATACAAAGTACTTGCAGAAAAACCTTTTCTTCCTACTTCTATCTCATAGATATGTTTCTGTGACATTCCTATCGCTTCCCCCAATTCTTTTCTAGTCAATTTCCAACGTTTGCGCAAGCTTCGTATCCTCCTCCCTGCTTCCCTATATATCTCTTCATCCCTCATCTATATAAATCCTTTCATCCCTTTTATTCCTCATGATAAAGGTTTCTTTTTTACCTCCTGTTCTTCACGCACCAACTATGCTATTTTAGAATGCATACACCTATTCTATGCATTTTTCGTACTTTGCATTGTTATCCTCACGGTTCATATTTTATACAAAACCCCTAACGGCTCACATTTTGAAGCGCTAGGGGTTTTCCTCATTCCTTATTCATAAAAATGCATACTAAAATACAACACGGAACCACACAATTTTCCGAGTGCTGTTGCTATAACTGCAACGCCAATCCCATGTCGAAATCCTATTCTTCTTGCAAAAATAGGAATCGAATCTATCATTTCTGCTAACGCCAATGCAAGGCAGCCTACAAAAATACCAGAAAAACTACCAATTGCCACTAGCGTAGTAAATGTAATCATCTCATACAGTATTTCCGGCAGCATCTGTATCCATTCTCCCAACCTATATGGAAACGAGAAAATACTTAATATGCATCCCGCAACAGAACCTGCAATAATAAACTCCTCATACAGCAACTCATATCTTGCCGTATTTGTTTTCCCTGCAAATCGCGGAATCATACCCACAACAAATAGAACGGTAAATACACCACCTGCCACCATCAATCCAAAGCAACTACCCAAAAAGATTAATATTCCATCACGAATCCACATCGATTTCTTTTCCCTCTCTTTCTGCAGTTTCCACAAGTGTCATATTGACATTTTGCTCATAGATTTTCATCTCTACCTCAAGAGGTGTAGGGTCCTTTGTAATTCTTCTTCCACCAATATGATTATAGAACATAATAATACCAACGCATAACCCAATCGAATATGAGATTTCTAATGGGGTACAGCCAGAGGATTTTTCGCCTGTTACAATTTCGTACATTCGTACAAACACATCTGAAATTCCCACATCATTATGAAATGCCATAATGGTGAATGCCGTTCCGAAAAAACTGACTGCTGCCACTAATGCTATTTTCCACGGAACCAAATGACCATTATACTTTTTCTCAGGTATCTTTTCGAGTATAATTGCTTTTTCTCCAATACTCTCTACCGTCACTCCCGGTTCTAATGCTGTCAGCATCTCAATAATTTTCATCATGCTAATAACAACTCTTGACTCCTGTCCCTCACGAAATTTGTGAATACGCAATTTACTTGCTCTTGCTCTTATGGCACTATTCTCACAATAAATACTTGCAGCCTCACCTAATAGTACTTCGTCTTTTTTTGCCTCTACATTCTGCTTTGCCATGACATAAATCACTACATTCGCCATTCTGTTGCCCATGCCTTTCTTATCCAATGCTTTCTAGTAGCATTTACCAAAGCTGGGTATTTTATACTTCCTTTATGATTCTAATTATTTCCAGTCTTCCGTCGCGGCTTCCATGAATATGCCTTTTTTCTTTTCGAAACTGTTCCAAATACTCCCACACCTCTTGTGTAATTCTCTCGCCTGGATAAATAATCGGTATCCCTGGCGGATAGGGTGCTATCATCTCTGCCGATATTTCTCCTACCGACTGCTGCCAACTTCTTTCTTCTGCTTTTGCAAAATACGCTTGTCTTGGTGTAAACACCGGCTCAGGTATCGCTGGTAATCGTGGTTGTTCACAAGATATTTTCTCGTTTTCCCCATATTCTAGTGCGATTTCTTCGCATGCTTTTATCAAACGTTCCAAATCCTCTTTCTCATTCGCATATGTCACAATCGCAAGTACATTTTCATAATCAGCCAATTCCATATTTACAGCATAACGTTCAAATAGAATTTCCTCTAACGCAAATCCTGTAAGTCCTAGTTTCTTCGCTGAAATAACAAGACGCGTTCTATCCAAACCAGCAATGCCAGCCTGTCCAATTACCTCCTGTCCCATACATGTAAAACCATCTATCGAATTAATTCTTGTCCTCGCACATTCTGCTAATTTCAACGCCCGTTCCATCATTTCCGTACCATGCATAGCAAGCTCATATCTTGCACAGTCAAGCGAGGTCATTAATAAATAATTGGGGCTTGTACTTTGTACAATATGAAGATTTGTTGCTAACCGCTCTACATCCACAAGCTGTGACTTTATATGCAATACAGAAGCCTGTGTAAGCGCTCCCGTTACCTTATGCATACTTTGTACACACATATCTGCTCCCTGCTCCAATGCCCCCTTAGGAAGTTCCTTATGAAAGCACAAATGCCCTCCATGAGCTTCATCCACCAAAAGCAACGCACCATACTCATGACAAACATCCGCAATCGCTTTTAAATCGGACGTAATTCCATAATAACTTGGACTCACAAGAAAAAGTGCTCTACATTTAGGATGCTCTTCAAAAGTACGTCTTACCTGCTTTGATGTAATTCCCCCTTGAAGCCCCCATTCATCTAAAATTTCCGGCATAACATATACCGGCTTAGCCCCTGACATAATTAATCCCATCATAGCTGATTTATGTGCATTTCTTGCAATCATGACCTCTTGTCCCTCAAAGGCAGCACTTAGCAGCATCGCTTCATTTCCGCAGGTGGTTCCATTTACTAAAAAAAAGCTCTTATCTGCATGATAAAGTTCACTTAACAACTCTTGCGCTTCCTCAATTGCCCCCTCAGGGCTATGTAAGTCATCCGTAAATGGTGTTTCCGTTACATCATACGCAAATACTTCCTTTCCTACCTTATCCGTCCACTTTGAACTGATTCCGTGCTCCAAGCGATGGCCCGGTATCCGAAAGTAAGCGGGTTTTGTTTCTATAAATTCCGTAATCGCATCTAATAGCGGTGTTTTATCCTGATTACACATATTTTTCTCCTGTTTATTTCCATCTTAATAACAATACCATTTTCACACTAATATCTTATCCAACTCCTCTTTTCATTGCAAGCATAGTATGTATTTACCCTTTTGAAAATATATGCTACGATGGAATTATTCAGCAGATATACACAATTTCTCTGAATAACATAATGCTATTAAATAGGAGAAACAATATATGTCATATTTATACGAAACGCATCTGCACACCGCTCAAGCAAGTGCCTGCGGACATAGTAAAGGCGCTGATTATATATCCTTTTATAAAGAAAAAGGATACACGGGAATTATCGTAACCGACCACTTTTTAAACGGTAATACTTCTGTTCCAGCTAGTCTTCCTTGGGAAGAACGTATAAACCTCTTTTGTCAAGGATATGAAGATGCCAAAAAGGAAGGAGACAAGCAAGGACTCCAAGTCTTCTTTGCCTGGGAATGCCGATTTGGGCCTGATGAATTCCTTGTATATGGACTGGATAAGGACTGGCTTCTAGCTCATCCTGACATATTAGAATGGGATCATATCACACATTATCATGAGATCAAAAAGGCTGGTGGTTTAGTCGTTCAGGCACATCCTTTCCGCGAGCGTGATTATCTTGACAAAATTGAATTACATCCTTTTCAATGTGATGCTTGGGAGGTTGCAAATGCCGGTAATCCTGCTTATCAGGATCGTCTAGCATACCGTTACGCCAAAGCCCACAACATTCCTATGACAGCCGGTTCTGATATTCACCGAATTAGAGAAACCATAATGGGTAACTTCTATGGTGTTGCCTTTGATGAACCACTTACCTCTATTCAGGACTACGTGACACGCATTAAAAGCACCAAAGGATATCAATTACAGATTCCAAAAGATTTACTTACTCTAGCACCAGACCGTGGAACAGATTTACCTGTATATCTTTTTGACGAAGAAAATAAGGAATCCTACATCAAAGATTTGGAATCTATCTTATAAAAAGTCACTGTTCACTCCGTTCCGGTAACAGAACAAATAGTGCGTGCCAGCGCACGCACTTTGGCAAGAATTTCTTACGAAATTCTTGTCTAACTGCCACTACGCTACAGCACTTTCCTATAAAGGAACAAAGAGGTGATGTCCTCCAAGACATCACCTCTTTTTATACACCAATCCATTATACAAACCGGCTATTCTTCCACACTATCCTCTACCGGTATCTCTTCTACTACCATTTCCTCTTCCACTGGATAAAACTTATTCTTAATCTTCTCAATTAACTCATCCATGGAATCTGCTGTTATTCTCTCAAGACGCTCTTTTTCATCTTCACGCTTCTTTGCTTTTCTCTCCTCTAATCTTTCTTCTCGAATCTCTTCTGCTGACTTCTCTGCACTTTCTGCTCTCTTAGCATTTCTTTCTTCAAAATCTTTAATCAATTGCACTGCATAAGAAATCTTACCATTCGCATCCATACTAATTGAGAAGCTCTTAATCTTGTCTGCATCTTCACCCAGTGCCTCTTTTAATTCTGCGGATTTGTCTCCTGCCTGATCTAAAACAGCTTCATATTCTGCTCTTACAGACTCATCTGCTGCCATCTTCTCTAATAATTCCGGGTCTATTAATACACTATAATCTTTCTTACATCCTCTTGCATAATAGTCCTGTTCTTCATCCGTGGACCACTTTGCAACCGAAATTTCCATGTTTCCATATTTTTCTCTTAGCTCTTTTAATAAATCCATTGCCGCATCACTAAGCTTAATACCTTCCTGAACACCATTGGCATCCAGTGCTTTATACTTTTGCTCTGGTCTTTGTTGTACATACTTTGGCTTATCATATCCTGCCTTCTGTACTCTTGATTGACCATTAATCTCTACTGTATCACGGTCTGAATTTTCTACTGTACCACTTTCTTTCTCCTTCAAAGAGCCTGTCTTATATTTTGTCTCGTCCTGCACAGACTTCGTCTGACCTGAGAAAATGTTTGTATTACTTAATAAACTGCTATAATTGATTCCATTCATACTAATACCAGCCTTTCCTTAACAATTCAGTACTCTACCTTTCTTTCCTGAACAGTTATTATACTGATGCATACAGATTCCATTCCGTATGCTCATTACAATATCTATCATTTTAATTATCGACTGGTTACGCAGAAAACTTTATAGTGCACTAGGAATAAAGTAACATATTTGTCTTCTAACAGCATAGAACCTGTTGTCGCATTCTCAATAACAATTTTTTTTCAAGTCTGCTTACCTGTACCTGTGTCATTCCTAATCGTTCTGCTGTCTGTACCTGTGTCTGATTCTCAAAAAACCTTAATTGAATAAGTAACTTCTCCTTGTTATCCAGTGTTTCCAGTAGAGAATCCAACAGCATCCTATTCAGGACTCGCTCTCCTTCGCTCTCTCTACTTGTCCCCCCTGCTCCCTCATCACTTCCTAACTGGTCCAACAGATATATTTCATTTCCATCTGATTGATACACTGTCTTATAAATGGACTCTACTTCCTTCCCTGCATCCAATGCTATTACAATGTCTTCTATATCAATCCCCGTTTCTGCCACCAATTCCTGCAAAGTAACATCACGCCCTAATTGTTGCCCTAATGTCTCACTAACTCTACGTATCTTCCATAGATTTTCTTTAATCCCACGACTCACCTTAACTATACCATCATCACGCAAAAAACGTCGGATTTCTCCCGCAATCATAGGAACTGCATATGTGGAAAAACAAACTCCATAATCAGGGTCAAATTTCTCAATTGCTTTTAAAAGGCCTATTGCCCCAATCTGAAATAAGTCCTCTGCTTCACACCCTCTTCCTATATATCGTTTCGTAATATGACGGATTAATCCTGTATTTTTATGAAACAAGAGCTCTCTCGCTTCTTTATCCCCTTCCCGTACTCTTAGAAAAAGCTCTCTTTCCTCCATCGGCTATACCTGCCCAGTAAAAAATTTATTTTGTAAAAGAACATTTCCCTGAAAAGATTTCCACATATGTACCGTTGTGCCATTTCCTAGGCTACTATCTACTTTAACCTTATCCATGAATGCTTCCATAAAAGAAAATCCCATACCGGAACGTTCCCCCTCTGGCTTTGTTGTAAACAATGGTTGCATTGCTTTGGATACATCTTCAATCCCAATACCATCATCCTCAATCGTAATCTCTAGTTCATCTTTTTCCAATACAGCACTCATTCTAATTTTTCCGCCTTTTTCCTCATATCCATGAATTACTGCATTGGTTACTGCCTCTGATACTGCAGTCTTTACATCTTGCAACTGCTCTAGTGTCGGATCAAGTCTTGTCAGAAATGCTGCTATAACTACCCTTGCAAGCCCTTCATTTTCTGATATTGCATCAAATTCCAATTTCATTTCTTCCTTCATTCCTTTATCCTCTCTTCCCATCATAACAGCACCTCAATAATCGATGACATACCCGATGCCTTTAATATCCTCTGAATTCTTTCATCTGCATGTATGGCATATACTCTTCCTCCCAAGCTTGAGATTTTTCGATAACGCCCTATAATAATACCAATCCCGGAACTATCCATGAAACTTGTATTTTCAAAATCAAATACAATGTTTCTAACCTGTTCATTTAGTAACAGCCTGTCGGCATTCTCTCGTATCGCTGCGGCTCCATGATGATCTACCTCCTTTGGCATCTTGATACATAAATACTGATCAATGACCGCAAAATTAGGATTCTCTTCTGTCTGCATTTTCCATTGTTCTTCCATTTTTGCTCCTCCTAAAATTAGTGTGTGCCAGCAATTTCCTTTTATTTAAAATATATGCAAAAAGAGGACATGTTTTCTTTCATGTCCTCTTTTGTATTCCTATTTATGCTCCTTGTATATCTTCGATATATTTCTGAGATTTTTTCGCTTTTTCCGAATCAGGGAACAATTCAACTACCTGCTTATACACACTAACTGCAGATGCTTCATCTCCACTCTTACGATAAGCATTTCCTAGATTAAATAACGCTTCTCCATTTTTCGGCTCATACTTAAATGCCTTTGTCAGATTCTCAATGGCTGTTTCATATTCTTCTGTTCGTAATGCCTCATATCCTGTAGTATAATAGGTCTGTGCAACTTTTGCTCCTATCTCTCCTAAAAGTACTTGATACAATGCAATGAATTCTTCCGTTGCGTCCTTTTCTAAATACTCATCCGTAATTTCTTCCATTATCGCAGCAATCTGCATCTCATCACCTGTTTTATTGAGATACATTACGGACGCTTCCATCAAATCATTGCTGGCAATAACAGCAGCATTCACGCCTTGTGCCTCATTCAGGCTTACATTTAAATTACTTTTCTCCTGCATAAGGCTTTCTATCTGTTTTGTCATTTCAGCTACTTCAACAGCCTTTGCATCCAGCTGTTCACTAATTGCATTTTTCTCAGCTTGTGCTTTTATCTGTTCATTCTGCACCTTTGCCGGAAGCAGTAAAAACCATGCTACTCCTACCCCTATCACTACACCAAGCATAATATTGAGCAAGGTACGAACGCCCGCATTGTCCTTTTTCCCGATTGGCTGAATCACGGTATCATTACCACTCTGATACACAATCGCTTCTTTTTTCTTCTTGCCACGTTCCTCCTCAGAAGGCATCATTGCCTGAACTTCCTTCATATAACGAAGTGTAGTGGTATTATTCGTATCTATCTTTAGACACTTTTCAAGTTCCTTCTTTGCTCTTTCCCATTCCTGACTATTAATATACAAAAGCGCAAGAAGCTGGTGCGCCTGTAACAAACGCGGATTCATGGATAATACCTTTTTGAGCTGAATTACCGCTAAGTCCAAGCTATCCTGCTGACAATATGCCAATGCTTGATTGTACTTCTTAATCGTTTGATTAAAAGTTTCCAATCTTCCCGGATTATTCTGGATCATATTAATATAATCATCCGCAATATTCTTTTCACTCTTTATATTCTTGCTGATAACCCATTCACTTAACGCAGCAACCACTTCACCGCGCTCAAAATAAACAAGTCCTAAAAGGTTTCTTGCCTCAATATGATTTTTATTCAATTTCAAGCATTCACGCAAGCAATGGATTGCACCTGACAAGTCTCTTACTTGTGCTTTCTCCAAAGCTTCATTATAAAATCGGTTTGAGGCATACATAATCTTCTTATATAATGTTACATCAGCCCCGCAACCGGTACAAAAATTCTTTTCCGACAAACGACAACCACATTTATAACATACCATTTTTCACAGTTCCCCTATTCTTCTTTTACATCCTTTACCATTTTCACAAGCACATCTGCTAAATCTGTCAAATCC
>JAXJRB010000004.1:0-20994 GCA_036310845.1 Lachnospiraceae bacterium
ATATTTGACAGGTCAAATTATTACATTAGATGGTGGATGGATATAAGGAGAGAGAAATAATGTTTGATTTATTGATAATTGGTTCTGGGCCAGCAGGATTGGGAGCAGCAATATATGGCGTGCGAGCAGGTCTTAAGCTTGCAGTAATTGATAGAAGTCCAATTAGTGGAGGGCAAGTACTTACGACTTATGAAGTAGATAATTATCTAGGGTTGCCGGGAATAAGCGGAAGTGATATGTGTGAGCGTTTTCGGGAACATGCGGATAAGTTAGGGGTATCCTTTTTGATGGCAGAGGTAGAGTCTGTTGAAGATTGTGGAGAAAAAAAGATTGTTTATACCGATGAAGGGAACTATGAAGCGAAAGCAGTGATTTTGGCAACTGGTGCAACACATGCCATGCTCGGGTTAGAGGGAGAAAAGAAGCTTGCAGGTATGGGAGTTTCGTATTGTGCCACTTGTGATGGTGCTTTTTTTAAGGGAAAAACAGTAGCGGTTATTGGTGGAGGAGATGTTGCGGTTGAGGATGCCATTTTTTTGGCAGGAATTTGCGAAAAAGTGTACCTTATTCATAGAAGAGGAGAATTAAGGGCTGCGGATGCTCTTCAAAAGAAATTGATGACCCTTACGAATGTTGAAATAGTATGGAATAGTGAAGTGATTCAGATTCAAGGTGAGGATATGGTAGAAGCGATTGCTGTATATAATAATGAAACTAAAGAATCGCAAGAGTTGGATGTAAAAGGCGTGTTTATTGCAGTAGGAGTTATTCCGAATACGGAAATATTCAAGGGGCTTATTGATATGGATGGGAAAGGTTATATTCTTGCAGATGAATCATGTGTAACATCTGTTCCGGGAATTTTTGCGGTAGGTGATATTCGGAAAAAGCAATTAAGACAGATTATTACAGCAGTTGCGGATGGGGCTAATGCTATAAATTCAGTACAAGCGTATCTGATGTAAATAGGCATTGTTGTAAAAATATACAAAAATGTTAATAAAAATTTGACACCGATGGTAGAAAATGGATAACAACTGTTCTTGACATTTTGGATTAATTGTGATAATTTATTACTCGGGTGTAATAAAAATGTAACAAATCACACTTCAAGGAGAAAATATGAATAAGAACAGCTTGAGAATTGCAGCATGTGCTTTTGCTGGTACTTTAGCTCTTTCCGGATATCATACTTCCTTACAAGCGAGGATTGCTACGCCATCCTTAGTACCGGCAGCCGGTATTGCTGTGGTTCTTGAAGAAAGAGCTACTATTCAGGACTTGACACAGGAAGTGATTCAAAATATAGCGTATTTGGAAAGTGCTTCTGGAATTCAACCTAATATTGTTATTGCATCAGAGAAGGTTGCTAAGGCAGAAACGCCAGCGGTGGATGATAACAATGATAAGAAGAAAAAAGTTGAATTTAGAACCAGTGCAGGGTTTTCAGTATTAGAACTTTCCGCAAATGGAATAGATAAGGATATAGAAAACCAAGAGGCATATGCAGAAGAGACAGAAGAAACAACAACAGAAGAAGAACAAGATTTTAGCAGTTTGGTCATTGCGCAGGTAAACAATTATGTAAATGTAAGGAGTATACCGAGCGAAGAAGGTGAAATTGTTGGAAAGCTCTATGATGATTCCGTAGGTGAATACATAGAAGAAAAAGACGGATGGTACAAAATTATATCTGGGAAATGTGAAGGCTATGTTAAGGCAGAGTATTGTGTAACGGGAGAAGATGCACAGAAACTTGCCAAGGAAGTTGGAACAACCTACGCAGTTGTTAATACAACAACATTAAAGGTAAGAAAAGAAGCAAGCACAGAATCAGCAGTGCTTGGCCTTGTACCAATAGAAGAAGAGCTCATTGTAAAGGAAGAACTTGATGGATGGGTTAAGATTGAGATTGAAGAAGGTGATGGCTATGTTTCCAGAGACTACGTCAATCTTAGAACGGATTTTGTTCATGCAGAATCAAAAGAAGAAGAGGAAGCAAGATTAGCAGAAGAAGCGCGCGAACGTGAGGCGGCTAGAGCAGCGGCGCAGGCGGCAGAAGAAGCTAGGGCAGAAAAACTTGTTCAAAAACAACAACAGAATCAGGCAACAACAGAAGCGGCGATTAATGCAGTTGCAACAACCCAAGGAAGCCAAATTGGTAAAGCAGTAGCAGATTATGCATTGCAGTTTGTTGGCAATCCATATGTATATGGAGGGACTAGCTTGACGAATGGAACAGATTGTTCGGGATTTGTATTGAGTGTATATGCTAATTTTGGGGTAAGTTTACCGCATTCTTCATCTGCGCAGAGAAGTAGAGGATATGAAGTAGGTGGTATTGCGAATGCACAACCTGGAGATATCGTATGCTATTCTGGTCATGTTGGTATTTATATCGGTAATGGTCAAATTGTTCATGCAAGTTCAGCAAAAACAGGAATTAAGATATCGACAGCAACATATAAAAATATTTTAGCTGTAAGAAGAATATTTTAGCATAAAGTATATTTAGAAAGAAAAGAGATATTATATAAGATATCTCTTTTTTTCATTGTGTTAGGAAAGTGCTTGAAAAGTAGTAAGTGTTAAATAAGAAGTTCGTAAGAAACTAATAGACAAAATGCACAAAAAAACATGGAGAGTGGAAGAAGATTCAAGTAGTCAATTATTAATACATTCACAACATATCCACATATTAAAAAGAAGAAAAACACTTAATATTGAGTTATACACCGAGTTATCCACATTATCCACATGTCTTTTGTTGTTTATGCTGTGGAATAAGTATTGATAAAAACAAACAACTGTTTTGTTCATAAGCTATAAAATATACAAAAATAGGAAAAAGTTATTGACAATGATAGTGTCAAAAAAGAAATAGAGAGGTGAATAAAAAATCTTAAAAAACAATATATTATTGTAAAAAATATTGAAAAAATTAGATAATATGGTATAATCATTATACAATATGAACGAAGGGATGTGTACATCATGAAATTTATTATCAGCGGAAAGAACATCGACGTTACACCAGGTTTGAAGGCAGCAGTAGAAGACAAAATCGGCAAGCTGGAAAAATATTTCACGCCAGAAACGGAGGTACATGCCACATTAAGTGTTGAAAAAGAGAGACAAAAAATAGAAGTTACGATTCCTATTAAAGGGAATATCATTCGTTCAGAGCAAGTAAGTAATGATATGTATGTATCAATTGATCTGGCTGCTGAAGTAATTGAGAGACAGCTAAAAAAATATCGAAATAAATTTAGGGCAGAACAGCAGGCAGGGGCTGCAAGCTTAAGAACTGATTTTATCGAGAATGATTATGAAGAAGATGATGACGAGATTAAGATTGTTCGTACTAAGAAATTTGATATTAAGCCAATGTATGCAGAGGATGCTTGCATTCAGATGGAATTGTTAGGGCATGATTTCTTTGTATTCTGCAATGCAGAAACGGATGAGGTCAATGTTGTTTATAAGCGAAAGGGTAATACCTATGGCTTGATTGAGCCGGAGAATTAATTTAATATCGTTAACAGTGCAGGTATCGGGAAATCCGATACCTGTTTTTGTGACTGCTGGGCAAACACTTTTAGTTTTAAAATGTATACTATGGTCATATATTAAGTTGAGAAATAAGGAGTGAGGTCTTTTGTGAGAGAGTTAAAGGAAAAACAATATCAATATATGATGACTGGATTGGCGGTTTTAACGATGATTTTGGTTTTAGGCATTTACATGGTAGAGCAATGTGAAGACGAGAAGTTAATGGCGGTAACAAGTGAAGATTATATTAAATGGGTAGATTATCAAGTATCAACAGAAGCTATGAAAAAAGCATGCAGACTAGATGTAGAAAGTTATTATGATGAGGTACATCTGAATTGGATTGTCTTACTTGCATATGCAGCAACACAAAGTGGCGGAAAATTTGATAAAACAACACTTGAGTATATAGATGAAATTGCACACAGAATGACTGAAAGAGAGATTACCGTGGAAGAATTGAAGTCAAAGTATAAATACTTTGCGTATTATTATGAAGCGTATGAGGCTGTGCTAGGAGGGTTTTTGGGCGAGTATGAAATAGAAATGTCAGATGAAAGTGGAAAAAATTATATGCAAAAGCAATATGGATTGAAAGTGTTTTCTCCAATTGCGAAAGGTTTTCCATACCAAGATTATGATGATTTCGGTGTGTCAAGAAGTTATGGATATGAGAGAAAACATTTGGGACACGACATGATGGGGCAGGTGGGGACACCTATTATTTGTTGTGAGTCTGGTTATGTAGAGGCAATTGGATGGAATAAGTACGGAGGATGGCGTATAGGTATCCGAAGCTTTGATCAAAAACGTTACTATTATTATGCTCATTTACGACAAAACAGTCCCTATGCGGAAGGGCTGGAGATAGGTGATGTAGTGACCGCTGGGGATGTTATTGGGTATATGGGACACACTGGCTATAGTGAAACAGAGAATGTAAATAACATTGAAACAGTGCATTTACATATTGGCTTACAACTAATCTTTGATGAGTCACAAAAAGAAGGGAATAATGAGATATGGATTGACTTTTATCAACTTGCACGTTTTTTGCAGGTGAACCAGTCAGAGGTAGTTAGAGAGGATGAAACAAAGGAATGGCATAGAAAATTCAAAATGCTTGATTGTTCGGTTGAAGAATTCAAAAAAGAAGGAAAAATACATTGAATTGAAACTATAATTTTAGACAAAAAAGTATAACAAAATTCGTCAAAAAATTATTGTGTAATGTATACAAACAGATTGCTTTTATTTTAACAATATGATAAAATGGCAGTGATGATTGTGATAAAAATAACAATCAAAGTTGATAATCCTTATAAAGGTAATTTTCAAGCGGATGGAGGAAATGATAATGGCAAAGAAAATCGTATTAGCAGGCGCATGCCGTACAGCAATTGGTACTATGGGAGGAAGTCTTTCTGCTACTCCAGCGGCAGAACTTGGTTCTATCGTAATTAAGGAAGCATTAAACAGAGCAGGAGTTGCTGCAGAAGCAGTAGATCATGTATATATGGGATGTGTAATCCAGGCAGGACAGGGTCAGAATATCGCTCGTCAGGCTTCTATCAAGGCAGGTCTTCCAATTGAGACACCAGCTGTTACAGTTAACGTAGTTTGTGGATCAGGTCTTAACTGTGTAAACATGGCTGCACAGATGATTTTGGCAGGAGATGCTGATATCGTTGTTGCTGGTGGTATGGAAAATATGTCTATGGCACCATATGCACTTCCAAATGCTCGTTTTGGATATAGAATGAACAATGGTACAGTAGTTGATACTATGGTAAATGATGCATTATGGGATGCATTTAATAACTACCACATGATTCAGACAGCAGATAATATCTGTGATGAATGGAAGATTACTCGTGAAGAATTAGATGAGTTTGCACTTAAGAGTCAGCAGAAGGCAGAAGCAGCTCAGAAGGCTGGCGCATTTGATAAGGAAATCGTTCCTGTAATGGTTAAGAAGAAGAAAGAAATGGTAGAGTTCAAGGTTGACGAGGGTCCTCGTGCTGGTTCTACTATCGAAGCATTGGCTAAGCTTCGTGCTATTAACAAGGATGGATATGTTACAGCAGGTAACGCATCTGGTATCAATGATGGTGCTGCAGCTATCGTAGTTATGAGCGAAGAGAAGGCTAAAGAGTTAGGTGTTACACCTATGGCTGAATGGGTTGCAGGTGCTCTTGCAGGTGTTAGACCTGAGGTTATGGGTATCGGACCAGTTGCTTCTACAGAGAAGGTAATGGCTAAGGTAGGTATGAAGATTGAAGATTTCGATATCATTGAAGCAAACGAAGCTTTTGCAGCACAGTCTATCGCTGTAGGAAGAGATTTAGGAATCGATGTTGATAAGCAGTTAAATCCAAACGGTGGTGCAATCGCATTAGGACATCCAGTAGGTGCATCAGGATGTCGTATCTTAGTTACACTTCTTCATGAGATGGAAGCTAAAGATGCTAAGACAGGTCTTGCAACACTTTGTATCGGTGGTGGAATGGGCTGTTCTACAATCGTAAAGAAGTACGAAGCATAAGGTTTAGTAACCAATTAAGTGGGCTTGTGTGAAAACACAAACCCACACAATATAAGAAAGGCAAGGAAAAATAAATGGAATTTGTTTTATATGAACAGAACGGTGCAGTAGGTAAGATTACCATTAACCGTGAAAAAGCTTTAAACGCTTTAAATTCTCAGGTATTAGAAGAGTTAGATGCAACACTTGATGCTGTTAACCTTGATGAAGTAAGATGTCTTATTTTAACAGGAGCAGGACAGAAGTCTTTCGTTGCAGGTGCAGACATCGGAGAGATGAGCACATTAACAAAGGCAGAAGGTGAAGCTTTTGGTAAGAAGGGTAACGATGTATTCCGTAAGTTAGAGACATTCCCAATCCCAGTTATTGCGGCTATTAACGGTTTTGCACTTGGTGGTGGATGTGAGATTTCCATGAGTTGTGACATCAGAATCTGTTCTGATAACGCAGTATTTGGACAGCCAGAAGTAGGTCTTGGAATCACACCAGGATTCGGTGGAACACAGAGACTTCCACGTCTTGTTGGTGCAGGAATGGCTAAGCAGTTAATTTATACAGGAAGAAATATCAAGGCTGATGAAGCTCTTAGAATTGGTCTTGTAAATGCTGTATATACACAGGAAGAATTAATGCCAGCAGCAGAGAAGATGGCAGCAGGTATTGCGAAGAATGCTCCTATCGCTGTTCGTAACTGCAAGAAGGCAATTAATGAAGGTCTTGATGTTGATATGGATCAGGCAATCGTTATTGAAGAAAAGCTTTTCGGTGATTGCTTCGAGACAGAGGATCAGAAGTATGGTATGGCATTTTTCTTAGATAAGAATAAAGAAAAGGTAAAAGAGCCATTTAAGAATTGCTAATAGATAAAGAATATAAATAGTAAATCAAGGAGGTACTTTCAATGAAAGTAGGTATTATTGGTGCAGGTACCATGGGACAAGGTATCGCAAAAGCATTTGCTCAGATTGATGGATATGAAGTAGCACTCTGCGATATTAAGCAGGAGTGGGCTGAAGGCGGAAAAGACAAAATCGCTAAGGGCTATGCTAAGCTTGTAGAAAAAGGAAAAATGACTCAGGAAGCAGCTGATGCAATTGTTGCAAAGATTACTCCAGGTCTTAAGGAAGATTTGTGTGCTGATTGCGATTTGATCGTAGAAGCTGCATTCGAAAATATGGAAGTTAAGAAGTCAACATTTGGTGAGCTTGATAAGATTGCAAAGCCAGAGTGTATTTTTGCTTCTAACACTTCAAGTCTTTCTATTACAGAAATTGGAAATGGCTTAAACCGTCCTATGGTTGGTATGCATTTCTTCAACCCAGCAGATCGTATGAAGCTTGTTGAGGTTATTGCAGGTGTTAACACACCAGCAGAAGTAGTTGATACTATTAAGAAGATTTCTGAAGAAATCGGAAAGACACCAGTACAGGTAAATGAAGCTGCAGGTTTCGTAGTAAATCGTATCTTAATCCCAATGATTAACGAAGCAGCTTTCATTAAGATGGAAGGTGTATCAGACGTTGCTGGTATTGATGCAGCGATGAAGCTTGGTGCAAATCATCCAATGGGACCATTAGAGTTAGGTGATTTCATCGGCTTAGACATTTGTCTTGCTATTATGGATGTTCTCTATAATGAGACAGGTGACAGCAAGTACCGTGCATGTCCACTTATTCGTAAGATGGTTCGTGGTGGTAACCTTGGTGTTAAGAGTGGTAAGGGATTCTATGTATACAATGCAGATAGAACAAAAACCCCTATCGATGCTCAGTAATTACAATAAATTGGAGGAATTAAAATCATGGATTTTACTTTAAGCAAAAAGCATGAAATGGCACGTACTCTTTTTAAAGAGTTCGCTGAAAAGGAAGTAAAGCCTCTTGCGCAGGAGGTTGATGAAACTGAACAGTTCCCTAGAGGAACAGTAGATAAGATGGCTAAGAATGGTTTCTTAGGTATTCCTGTACCAAAGGAGTACGGCGGACAGGGTTGTGATCCTTTAACATATGCTATGTGTGTTGAGGAACTTTCTAAGGTTTGTGGTACAACAGGTGTTATCGTTTCTGCACATACATCACTTTGTTGTGATCCTATTCAGACATACGGTACAGAAGAACAGAAGCAGAAGTACTTAGTTCCACTTGCAAAGGGTGAGAAACTCGGTGCATTTGGTCTTACTGAGCCAGGTGCTGGTACAGATGCACAGGGACAGCAGACAAAGGCTGTTTTAGACGGTGATGAGTGGGTGTTAAATGGTTCTAAGATTTTCATTACTAACGGTAAGGAAGCTGACATTTATGTTATCTTCGCAGTTACTGGTATTATTGAAAAGCGCGGTAAGAAAGTAAAAGAGATTTCTGCATTTATCGTAGAGAAGGGAACACCTGGATTTACTTTCGGTACAAAGGAAAAGAAGATGGGTATCCGCGGTTCAGCTACATATGAGCTTATCTTCACAGATTGTCGTATTCCTAAGGAGAACTTACTTGGAGCTCTTGGAAAGGGATTCGGTATCGCTATGCATACACTTGATGGTGGACGTATTGGTATCGCTGCACAGGCTCTTGGTATTGCAGAAGGTGCATTAGAATCTACAATTGCTTATGTACAGGAAAGAAAGCAGTTCGGACGTTCTATCGCTGCATTCCAGAATACTCAGTTCCAGATTGCTGATATGGCAACAAAAGTAGAAGCGGCTAAGATGCTTGTTTACAAGGCAGCAATGGCTAAGGCTACTCAGAAGTCATACTCATTAGAGGCAGCAATGGCTAAGTTATATGCAGCAGAAGTTGCAATGGAAGTTACAACTAAGGCTGTTCAGTTACACGGTGGATACGGATATACAAGAGAGTATGACGTAGAGCGTATGATGAGAGATGCTAAGATTACTGAGATTTACGAAGGAACTTCAGAAGTTCAGAGAATGGTAATCTCCGCGAATATTATAAAGTAAGACGAGCAGAAGGTTTGAGGAAAGTTTACTTTGCACTTGTGTAAAGTAAACTGGACGAAAAAGTTTTTGTCGCGGTGCAACGCATACCGCGAACGAGGAAATGCGAAGCATTTTCGAGGCTCGGCTCTTGAAAACACAAAAACAACAATAAGGAGAGAATATACAATGAAAATCGTTGTTTGTATTAAACAGGTACCTGATACAAAGGGTGGCGTAAAGTTCAATCCAGACGGTACATTAGACAGAGCTGCTATGATGACTATCATGAATCCAGATGATAAGGCAGGTTTAGAAGCAGCACTTAGATTAAAAGATCAGTACGGTGCAGAAGTTACTGTTATTACAATGGGTCTTCCAAAGGCAGAAGATGTATTACGTGAAGCATTAGCAATGGGTGCTGACAAAGCAGTTCTTGTTACTGACAGAGTTTTAGGTGGAGCTGATACATGGGCTACATCTCAGACTTTAGCAGGTGCTATTCGTAATTTAGAATATGATTTAATTATTACAGGACGTCAGGCTATTGATGGTGATACTGCTCAGGTAGGACCACAGATTTCTGAACACTTAAATATTCCTGTAATTTCATATGCACAGGATATTAAGGTTGAAGGTAATAATGTAATCGTTCAGCGTCAGTATGATGACAGATATCATGTATTAAAGGCTCAGATGCCTTGTCTTGTAACTGCACTTGGCGAAATGAACGAGCCACGTTATATGACTCCAGGTGGAATTTTTGATGCTTGTGAAGCAGAAATTACTGTATGGGGAAGAGCTAACCTTGTAGATGTTGAGGATTCAAACCTTGGTCTTAAGGGTTCACCTACACAGATTGCAAGAGCTTCTGATAAGGTAAGAAAGGGTGCCGGTGAAGTGGTTACCTTAGATCCTACTGATGCAGCTAGCTACATTGTAGGAAAAATGAAAGAAAAGCACATCATCTAGGAGGTCGAAAAAATGAATTTAGAACAATACAAGGGCGTATTTGTCTTCGCTCAGCAGGTAGATAATGTTATCAACAGTATTGCATTCGAATTAATCGGTAAAGGTAAAGACCTTGCTGAGGTATTGGGATGTGAAGTTACTGCAGTTTTAGTAGGTTCAGACGTTAAGAACTTAGCTGATGAATTAGCTGAGTACGGCGCTGATAAGGTAATCGTTGTAGACGATCCAGAATTAAAAGAGTACAGAACCGAGCCATATGCACATGCTCTTGCTTCTGTAATTAATGAGTTCAAGCCAGAAATCTTCTTAGTAGGTGCAACTGCTATCGGTCGTGATTTAGGACCTAGAGTTTCTGCTAGAATCCATACAGGTTTAACTGCTGACTGTACACAGCTTGAAATTGGTGATTTCCCAATCAATCCAATGCCAGGTAAGGAACAGAAGCACAACCAGTTATTAATGACTCGTCCAGCATTCGGTGGAAACACAATCGCAACAATCGCTTGTCCAGATTTCCGTCCTCAGATGGCAACAGTACGTCCTGGTGTTATGCAGAAGCGTGCTAAGGAAGCTGGTAAGAAAGCAACTGTAGTTGAATTCAATCCAGGATTCACTCCAGATAACAAGTATGTTGAGATTCTTGAAATTGTTAAGTCTGTAACAGATACAGTAGATATCATGGATGCTAAGATTTTAGTTTCTGGTGGTCGTGGTGTTGGAAGCGCAGAGAACTTCAAGCTCTTAGAAGACCTTGCAGAAGTTCTTGGCGGTACAGTAAGCTGTTCTCGTGCAGCAGTAGATGCTGGTTGGTTATCAAAGGATCTTCAGGTAGGACAGACTGGTAAGACTGTACGTCCTAACGTATATTTTGCAATCGGTATTTCTGGTGCTATTCAGCATATCGCTGGTATGGAAGAGTCTGATGTTATCATCGCTATCAACAAGGATGAAACAGCTCCAATCTTCGACGTAGCTGATTATGGTATTGTAGGAGACTTAAACAAGATTCTTCCTGCATTAACAGAGCAGTTAAAGGCAGCAAAGGCTGAATAATCGAATCGTAAAATAATATAATTGTGTTCAAGCGTAGAAGGTAATAGTTTATAGCTGTTACCTTCTTTTTTAAAATAATAGGAAATTGCTGTAGCGTAGTGAGAATTAGACAAGAATTTCTTAAGAAATTCTTGCCAAAGTGCATGCGCTGGCATGCACTATTTTTTGAACTGGAGAGGAATATTTGCGAAGCAAATCAAAGTGTATTTAAACATGTTACTGGAACGGAGTAAACAGTAACATGTATAAAAAATGTGTAAAAAACTATTGCATTAGATATAAAGTTACCGTATAATTAGTGAGTTGAGAGTAGTTGGAATACAATGAAAATTAAGGCGGTTAGAGCCTTATTGATTGGACTAGAAAGTCCGTATTTTATAAGTTGGGTAACTTACAGTGTTGAAACTGTGAAGTTACTAAGTTGGTTACTATAAACCATGTACAGACTGTACGACCCACTTGTGAAAATCAATAAGAGTAGTAAAAGTAAATTTTTTATACCTATTCAGTAGGCATACGCATTTGTTGCGAATGCCGTAAGTAATATAGTATAAATAAGCAATAATCTATTTTACAAGCAAATTTAGAATGGATTTTGCATGTGACTATGAAGATACTGAATAGTTACGCTTTTTTGCTATATAGACTCTAATCATCCTGTATATGATAAACATAATTTTTTTATGTGTAAGAATAGCATGGAAAGAACAAGCAAGTGAGGATAAAAATCACTTGCTTTTTATATTGTTTTATTTAAAAAGTACTAACAGATTATCAAATTAAAGGAAGGTTGAATCTGCTATGGAAGGTAAATTGAAACTTTATGGATTTAATAACTTAACAAAATCATTAAGCTTTAATATCTATGACGTATGTTATGCAAAGAGTGCAAGAGAACAGAAGGATTATATTGCATATATTGATGAACAATATAACTCTGAGCGTTTGACGAAAATTCTATTTCATGTAACAGAGATGATAGGCGCACATGTATTAAATGTTTCCAAGCAGGATTATGAGCCACAAGGAGCCAGTGTAACCTTTTTGATTGCAGAGGAGAATATGATTCCTTCTGGACAAAGTAGTGCTGCTAGTGCTGCGCTGAATTTTAAAGATACATTATCTGTAACTAATCATAATGACGAGATAGTTGCACATTTAGATAAGAGCCATATTACGGTTCATACCTATCCGGAATATCATCCGGAAACTAATATTGCAACCTTTCGAGTAGATATTGATGTAGCAACCTGTGGTGAGATTACGCCACTTAGTACGTTAGATTATCTTATTGGAAGTTTTGATTCCGATATCATTACAATGGATTATCGTGTACGTGGTTTTACCAGAAATGTAGAGGGTAAAAAGGTGTTTATGGATCATCATATGACTTCCATTCAGGACTATATTGATAAGAACACGTTAGACCGTTACGATGCAGTAGATATTAACGTTTATCAAGCAAATATTTTCCATACGAAGATGCTAATTAAGGAGCTTGATTTGCAGAATTATTTATTTAATTCTGATATTTATGAAATTCCACCAAGAGAAAGATTACAGATTAGCAATAATCTCAGACAAGAAATGATAGAGATTTTTAGTGGAGTAAATATTTATTAGAGAAAGACAATTTAGCATATAGATAATATATTTGAAATATAGAAGAAATATGCATTCTTGGAGGGCGAGTATGAGTAAGTTAGACCAGACAAGAGCACCAATTTTAGAGGCGCTAGAAGAGATGAAAACAGCGCGTCTTGTGCCATTTGATGTTCCGGGACATAAGAGAGGAAAAGGAAATCCTGACCTGACAGCATTTTTGGGAGAAAGGTGCTTGTCAGTTGATGTTAATTCTATGAAGCTTTTGGACAATCTATGTCATCCTGTATCGGTGATAAAGGAAGCAGAGGAGCTTGCAGCAGAAGCATTTGGTGCAACCAATGCGTTTTTTATGGTAGGAGGAACAACTTCAGCAGTACAAAGTATGGTATTGTCGGTTTGTAAGCGTGGAGAAAAGATTATTCTCCCGAGAAATGTGCATAGAAGTGTTATAAATATTATGATTTTATGCGGTGCAGTTCCTGTATATGTGAATCCGGATATGAATCATGAGCTTGGTATTGCATTGGGAATGCGACTTTCCGAGGTGGAAAAAGCAATTAAAGAAAATCCTGATGCTAAGGCGATTTTAGTAAATAATCCAACTTATTACGGTATTTGTTCGAATCTCAAGGGAATTACGGACCTTGCACATGCACATGGTATGAAGATGTTGGTAGATGAGGCACATGGAACGCAACTCTATTTTGGAAAAGGATTACCAATGACTGCAATGGAAGCAGGTGCAGATATGGCGGCGGTCAGCATGCATAAGTCTGGTGGTTCCTTGACCCAGTCTTCCTTTTTATTGACAGGCCCTAGTATGAATGCAGGATATGTAAGACAGATTATTAATCTGACACAGACAACGAGTGGGTCATATTTGCTACTGTCTAGTCTTGATATTTCTAGAAGGACACTAGCGCTTTGTGGAGAAGAGATTTTTGATAAGGTAATGAGCATGGTTGATTATGCACGTAAAGAAATCAATCAGATAGGTGATTATTATGCTTATTCGAGGGAATTGGTTAATGGAGATTCGATTTATGATTTTGATGTAACCAAGCTGATTGTTAATACATTGCCAATTGGACTTGCGGGCATTGAGGTATATGATCTGCTTCGTGATGAGTATGATATACAGACGGAGTTTGGGGATATAGGAAATTGCCTTGCCTATGTGTCTGTAGGAGATAGACCACGTGACATAGAGCGTCTTGTAAGTGCACTTGCAGAAATTAGGCGTTTATATAAAAAGGATAGAACGGGATTAATGACAGCAGAATATATCAATCCAAGAGTCATTTATTCACCACAGGATGCTTTTTATAGTGAAAAGCAGTCATTACCGCTGACAGAATGTAAAGATATGGTTTGTGCTGAGTTTGTAATGTGCTATCCACCAGGAATTCCTATTTTGGCCCCAGGTGAATTAATTACTCAGGAAATATTGGATTACATTATTTATGCAAAAGAAAAAGGATGTTCTATGACAGGGCCAGAGGATATGGAAATTAATCATCTGAATGTAATGAAAGGAATTCGTTCGGCTTCGACCGTAACGAATTCAATATAGGCAAGGGTAGGAGGAAAGAAAATGGAGCTTTGGTTTACAGAGAAGCACACGAAACATGTAAAGCTTTCGATACAAGTAGATAAGCAGATTTATTCCAGTCAGTCGGAATTTCAAAGAATTGATATTTTTGAATCTCCCGAGTTTGGAAGATTCCTTACCTTGGATGGGTATATGATGCTGACGGAGAAGGATGAGTTTGTGTATCATGAGATGATGGTACATGTTCCGATGGCAGTACATCCAAATGTGAAAAAAGTGTTAGTTATTGGTGGTGGAGATGGTGGAACTGTTAGAGAATTAAGTCGTTATAAAACAATTAAAGAGATTGACTTAGTAGAGATTGATGAAGAAGTAGTAAAGGCTTGTATAAATCATTTACCACAGACAGCTTGTGGATTTAAGGATGCAAGAGTAAAGTGCTACTACGATGATGGACTAAAATTTGTTCGTAAATATGAAAATACTTATGATTTAATTTTAGTAGATTCTACAGACCCATTTGGACCAGGAGAAGGACTTTTTACAAAGGAGTTCTATGGGAATTGCTATAAAGCCCTAAAAGAGGATGGTATCATGGTAAATCAGCATGAGAGTCCATTTTATAAGGAAGATGCTTATGCTATGCAAAGAGCGCATAAGAGAATTGTAGAATCTTTCCCAATCAGCAAGGTATATCAGGCACATATTCCAACTTATCCTTCGGGACATTGGTTGTTTGGTTTTGCTTCTAAGAAGTATCATCCAATTAATAACCAACGTGTTGAAGAATGGAAGAACTTGGGATTGAAGACAAAATATTATAACGAACAGCTTCATAAAGGAGCGTTTGCATTACCAAATTTCGTGGAGGAAATGTTAGAGCATGTGGAATAGAAATGTAGAAACCTTTCTTGGATGTGATAAAGAATTTGAAGAAGCAAGAATTGTTATTTTTGGAGCACCGTTTGACTCAACAACATCATATAGACCTGGAACACGTTTTGCGAGTAGAACGATGCGTGCTGAGTCTTATGGTTTAGAAACTTATAGTCCATACCAAGACTTAGATTTAGAGGATGCGGCTATATTCGATGGTGGAGATTTAGAACTTTGCTTTGGTGACACGAGTCTTGCATTACAAGACATTACCGATTGTACGGAAAAAATTGTAAGTGCAGGAAAGATTCCGCTTATGATTGGTGGAGAGCATTTAGTGACCTTAGGAGCTGTTAGAAGTGTGGCTGCACATTATCCAGAACTTCATGTAATTCATTTTGATGCGCATGCAGATTTACGAGATGATTACCTTGGAGCAAAGCTTTCTCATGCAACGGTACTTCATAGAGTATGGGATATTATAGGAGATGACAGAATCTATCAGTTTGGAATTCGTAGTGGTGAACGTGCAGAATTTTGTTGGGGAAGTGAGCATGTACATACACAGAAGTTCAATTTTGACGGTTTAGAGCAAGTAATCGAGAAGCTGAAGGGTAAGCCTGTTTATTTTACAATAGATTTGGATGTCTTAGATCCATCTGTTTTTCCAGGAACAGGTACACCAGAGGCAGGAGGAGTAACGTTTGTACAGCTCTTAGAAGCGATTATAAAAGTTGGAGAGTTAAATATTGTAGGTTGTGATATTAATGAATTGTCACCATTATTGGATGCGAGTGGAGCTTCAACAGCGGTAGCATTAAAAGTGTTGCGTGAACTTTTATTAAAGCTGGAGGAGCGTCATATTAAGAAATAACCAAATCAATTATGATTGATAAAAAGAAATAGAAATAGGAGGATATAGAAAATGGGAAGAGTTTTAATTATTGGTTGCGGTGGAGTTGCGAGTGTAGCAATTCATAAGTGTTGTCAGAACAGTGAAGTATTTGAAGAGATTATGATTGCCAGCAGAACAAAGTCAAAGTGTGATGATTTAAAGGCAAAGCTTGACGGTGGAAAGACCAAGATTGAAACGGCACAGGTAGATGCGGACAATGTAGATGAGGTTATTGCGTTAATTAACAGCTATAAGCCGGATTTAGTTATGAACATCGCACTTCCATATCAGGATTTAACGATTATGGATGCATGTCTTGCTTGTGGTGTTAATTATATGGATACAGCAAATTATGAGCCTGAAGATATTGAAGAACCAGAATGGAAGGCAGCTTATGAAAAGAGATGTAAGGAAGAAGGCTTCTCTGCATATTTTGATTATTCTTATCAGTGGGCATATAAGAAAAAGTTTGAAGAGGCAGGATTAACAGCACTTTTAGGTTCAGGATTCGATCCAGGTGTAACTCAAGCATACTGTGCGTATGCTTTAAAGCATGAGTTTGATGAGATTGACACTATTGATATTCTTGATTGTAATGGTGGTGACCATGGTTATCCATTTGCAACTAACTTTAATCCAGAGATTAATCTTAGAGAAGTTTCGGCACCAGGAAGCTATTGGGAAAATGGACATTGGGTTGAAATTCCTGCAATGAGCATTAAAAGAGAATACAATTTTGATCAGGTTGGACAAAAGGATATGTATTTGCTTCATCATGAAGAGATTGAATCTCTTGCAAAGAACATTCCGGGTGTAAAGAGAATTCGTTTCTTCATGACCTTTGGACAGAGCTATTTAGACCATATGAGATGCTTAGAAAATGTAGGGATGCTTTCGACAACACCAATCAATTATGAAGGCAAGGAAATCGTTCCAATCCAGTTCCTAAAGGCATTATTACCAGACCCTGCAAGCTTAGGACCTCGTACCAAGGGTAAGACAAATATCGGTTGTATTTTCACTGGTAAGAAAGATGGAAAAGAGAAAACATTCTATGTTTATAATGTATGTGATCATCAGGAATGTTACCAGGAAGTTGGTTCACAGGCTATTTCCTATACAACAGGTGTACCAGCTATGATTGGTGCTATGATGTTATTAACAGGCACATGGAATAAGCCGGGTGTTTATACGGTGGAAGAGTTTGATCCGGATCCATACATGGAAGCACTTAATAAGTGGGGATTGCCGTGGCAGACTAGCTACGCTCCTGTTTTGGTTGACTAAACTTCCAGCTACGGCGTTACCGGCGCTTGATGTAGGTTCGCTACGTCAAGCTTCAGCGCCTTGTATCTGAAAGCTTATCCTAACCAAAATTTGAAATGATTTACGTGAGAGGTAAGTATGAATAAACCTAGTATATATAAAGAAGTGAATACGCCATGCTACATTGTGGACGAAAAATTGTTAAAGCATAATTTAGAGATTCTTCGCCGTGTATGTGATAAAACCGGGTGTAAGATTTTATTAGCGCAGAAAGCTTTTTCGATGTATTATTTTTATCCGTTAATAGGTAAGTATCTGGACGGAGCGACGGCAAGTGGCTTGTACGAAGCCAAGCTTGCAGCAGAAGAGCTTTGTCAGCACGAGATAGAAGATATTAGTGGCAGGAAGAAGAGATGTGAGAATCATATTTTTTCACCAGCTTATCCAGAGAAAGATATGGATGAGATTCTTGCTATCTGTGATCATTTAGTGTTTAATTCCTTTACACAGTGGGAGAAGTATAGAGAAAAGGCGTTGGCAGCAGGTAAGGAATGCGGACTTCGTATTAATCCAGAGCATTCCACGCAAGATCATGCGATATATGATCCTTGTTCTGTTGGTTCACGTCTTGGTGTAACGCTTGCTAATTTTAAACCTGAATTATTAGATGGGCTGTCAGGACTTCATTTTCATTGTTTATGTGAGCAGAACGTAGATGCTTTAGAGGAAACCTTAGAAGCTGTAGAAGAGAAATTTGGAACTTATCTACATCAGATGAAATGGCTGAACTTTGGTGGTGGACATCATATTACCAAAGCAGATTATGATGTGGATAAGTTAATAACGATTATCAAGCGTATTCAGGAGAAATATCAAGTGCAGGTCTATTTAGAACCAGGCGAGGCTGTGGCTTTAAATGCCGGTTTTTTGGTCACGACGGTTGAAGAAATCGTTGATAACGTGAAGAAAATAGCCATTTTGGACACTTCTGCTGCCTGTCATATGCCGGATGTGATTGAGATGCCTTATCGTCCACCATTATTAGATTCCGGTGAAGCAGGAGAAAAGGCATATACCTATACTCTTGGTGGACCTACCTGCCTTGCAGGGGATGTGATTGGAGAATATTCCTTTGATGAACCGTTGCAGGTTGGAGACAGGATTGTATTTGGTGACATGGCTATTTACTCTATGGTGAAGAACAATACCTTTAATGGTATGGCATTACCTGATATTGTAGCACTTCATGAGGATGGCAGTTACAAAGTAGTCAAGCATTTTGGATATGAGGAGTTTAAGACAAGACTTTAAACTATACATAAAAAATACAATAGAATGTAATAGATACAAGAAAGCTTCCAAAGAGAGTGAAAATGGTCTTTTTGGAAGCTTTGTTTATAATAACCAATATATAATTAAGCTGGATTATGACAAATAATTGAAGTTTTTGATGTATCAATTCGTTCTTTTTCTAAAATAATTTCTCCAATGGAATCGGCTTCAATATGACCGCAAATCGGATTTTTGATACTATCAATATGTCCTTTTATAGTTGCCTGAACTTCACTGTTTTCAAAAGACAAGTCACAGCCTTCTAAAGTGCAGTCCTCTAGTACAAGTCCTTTACAATAGCAGAATGGCTGTGTGCCAATAATGTGACAGCGTACAAGCTTTAGATTCTCGGAATACCAGCCTAAATATTCACCGCGGATAACAGAATCCATAACAGTGACATTTTTTCCATGCCAAAAGGCATCTTTGGTATTAAGTTTGGAGTTGCTAATGGTAACATTTTCGATATACTGGAAAGAATATTTTCCGGTTAAAGTAAAGTTGTTAAACTCCATATTTTTGCATTCAAAGAATGGATATTCCGAAGTTAAATTACAGTTGGAAATTTGTAAGTTGCTACAACGCCATGCAAATTCAGGGGATACAATGGTACATTCATGGAGCTGTACATTTTGACATTCGCGGAGTGCCTTAATACCATTCAGTGTGGAGTTTTCTAAAGTGATATCGTTGTCATACCATAGTGCTGCTCGACAGCCTTCTGTCATGGTAACTTCACGGATTGTTGTATTAGTGCAGTGCCAGAAAGGATAGCGTAGATTGAAATAGCAACGCTCTACGAAAAGATTATTTGTCTCCTTTAAAGCAGATTCACCGTCAGCCGGACCATCAAAGGTACAGTCTGAAACAGTTGCATTATGAATTCCATATAATGCACGTTCTTCATCATAAGTCTGATTTGAGAAGTTCATGAAGAAATCCTCCCTTTTCATTTATGTCACTCTCGGAATCTTTTATATTTGTATTTCAGAGATATATTTTTATTGAACAATGATGATTTCGCAGTGCGTACACGGTGTGTACGACGAGAAATCAGAAGCAGTTCAAGGAAAAAATAGCCTGAAATACATATAGTAAAAAGATTCCGAGAGTACATTTTTTTAAAAAGCTCGAAAATCATTACGATTTTCGAGCTATATTCAATCATTAATATTCACAAGCAGCTTCTTCGCCATTTAATACACGAAGGGCACCCTGTGCAAGTGCAAGAAGTTCATCTTCACCTGGATAGATAATAAAGTCTGCAATCCAACCACACATCTGCTTTATTGCATTACAAGTAACAGGATTATAAGCGATACCTCCAGTAAGGATAATCTTATCAACCTTTCCTTCTAATACACATGCCATAGAACCGATATCCTTAGCAATCTGATAGTGGAATGCGTCTAATATATTTTTACACTTTTCGTCTCCAGATGTAGCATTCTCAATAACAGTACGAGCATCATTGGTACCAAGATAAGCATTAAAACCGCCGTTACCTACTAATTTCTTGTATACTTCCTTTTCTGTATATTCACCAGAGAAGCACATCTTTACAAGAGCACCAACCGGTACACCACCGGCTCTTTCTGGAGAGAATGCACCATCACCATCTAAGGCATTGAATACATCAATAATCTTACCATTCTTATGAGCACCAACGGATACACCACCACCTAGATGAACAACGATTAAGTTTAAGTCTTCGTATTTTGCGCCACTTTCCTTTGCATATCTCTTAGCAACAGCTTTCTGATTTAATGCATGGAAAATACTGACTCTTGGAAGTTCAGGAACACCAGAATATCTAGCAACTGGCTGTAATTCATCTACAACAACCGGGTCAACGATGAATGCAGGAACGCCTAATTCATCACCAATTTCTCTAGCAAGGATACCACCAAGATTTGATGCATGCTGTCCTTGCTTACCGATACGAAGATCCTCTAATAATGTATCTGTTATACGATATGTACCACCAGGAATTGGTTTTAACATACCACCACGTCCTACAATAACATTAATCTCCTTGATGTCGAAATTCTTTTCTTTTAATACATCAACGATAACGTTCTTTCTGAAATCTTTCTGATCAACGATAGAAGCGTACTGAGCGATTTCTTCTGTAGAGTGTCTTAATGTTTCCTCGAACAATAAGGTTTCATCTTCAAATACACCAATTTTGGTAGAAGTGGAGCCTGGATTGATAATCAATGACTTGTATGACATAAGTTCATCCTCCTTAATATATAAAATAAATTATTTATTTTTCTTCATCTCTTCTGCAACAACTGCTCCAAGTGCAATAGAGTAGAGCTTTGTTTCAAAAGTATCGGAACGGGATGTTAAAATAACAGGAGCTTCTGTACCTGTTAAGATATTACCGTTCTTAACTTCACACAGATGTGTTA
>JAXJRB010000005.1:0-2588 GCA_036310845.1 Lachnospiraceae bacterium
CCGTTTCTATGTCAGCAAAAGATTATAGCAGTGTCAGTCGTTTTAATGGGAATGACAGCATTAGCATTGGTATCGCTAAAACACAGAGTGCAGGAACCGTAAATGTATCAAGAGAAGTAAAGGATGTCATTGAAAAGGTAGCAGCCAAGAATTCAGCAGTACAGATATCCGTTGCCTATGATGCGGCAGATGGTATTATTTCATCACTAAGCTCTGTTGCAGAGACACTTGTGCTTGGTGTTATTCTGTCCATGATTGTATTGTTTATCTTTTTTGGTGATATTAAGGCAAGTTTGATTGTAGGTAGTTCTATGCCACTTTCGTTGCTGGTAGCATTGATTGCTATGAGTTTTGCTGGTTTTTCTTTGAATATTGTTACCATGGGAGCTTTGGTTATTGCAATTGGTATGATGGTAGACTCATCTATTGTTGTACTTGAGAGTTGTTTTAGACTAAAGGATGAAAAGCCGGATTTTAAAGAGGCAGCGTTAGTAGGTACACAGACAGTAGGTTCCTCGGTAGTCGCTTCTACTATTACGACGATTGTTGTATATTTACCATTAGCAACCATGGATGGTTTGGCAGGACAGTTGTTTGATGAGTTAGGTTTTACTATCATTTTTACTATGTTGGCATCGTTAATTATTTCACTGACATTAATTCCTATTTTCTTTTGGAAGTATAGACCAAAGGAAAAAAAGTCTTTACCAATTAATAAGTTATTGGAAATAATTAATGCAGGATATCGTAAGCTTCTAGGGCATATCATGCATAAAAGAAAAACAGTTATGCTGGTAGCGATTGCATTGTTAGGGATTTCCCTATGGCTTGCAGGACAGCTTGATACAGAGCTTATGTCAGCAACCGGTTTGGATAATGTAAGTATTTCTATTGAACAGCGTAGCGGCACAAGACTGGAAGTAATGGATGAGAATATCAAACCGATTGAGCAGATGATTATGGAGGATGAGGATTTTGAGGCTTGTAATGTATCGATTAGTGGAGCAACAGCGACGATTACAGCATATCCTTCTGAAAGCTGTACCAAGAGTGTAGCAGAGCTGGTAGATAAGTATAATCAGATATTAAGTGGATATACCAATATGAGTATTATCGTAGAAGCTGGAGGAAGTGGTATGACTTCCATGATGGGAAGTGGTGCTTCGACAGAAATTGACCTTAGTGGCGAAAGTATGGATGATTTGAAAATTGCAGCAAGACAGGTAGAGGCATTAATGATGGAGATACCGGGAGTAATCAAGGTATCTAGCAATCTATCCTCAGCAGCTTCTCAAGCAAAGATTAAGATAGATCCATTAAAATGTATGGATGTAGGATTGACTGCGGTACAGGTTGCTGGTGAGATGTATAATGCTAGTAGTGGTACTGAGGTTATGAAAATGAACCTTGGAACGGATGAATATGCGGTGATGCTGGAATATCCAAAAGGAAGCTTTGATGAGATGAGTCAGATGTTGAACTTAGAGCTTGCAACACCAAGAGGAACAATGATTACGGTTGGTGATGTGGCAGCGGCAGTTTATTCGGATGTTCCTGAATCTTTGGTTCGAAGCAATGATAAGTATCAGGTTGCCATTATTGCACACACAACGGATGAAGCAAAATTTACTGCACAGAATGCCATTTATGAAGCAGTAGAAAAGGCAGAATTCCCGAAAGGGGTAGGACAGACTGAGAATATGATGGTGGAAATGATTATGGAAGAGTTTACTGCGATAGGTATAGCAATTGCGATTGCGGTATTCCTCATTTTTCTTGTTATGGCGATTCAGTTTGAATCTCCAAGATTTTCACTTATGGTTATGCTTAGTATTCCGTTTAGTTTGATAGGTTCATTCTTCTTGCTCTATATATCCGATTCCACACTCAATATGACCTCATTAATGGGTATTTTGATGTTGGTCGGAATTGTTGTAAATAACGGTATTTTATATGTTGATACAACGAACCAGTTAAAGAAGGAGATGCCATTAGACGAAGCATTGGTTGAAAGTGGTTGTATACGTTTGCGCCCGATTTTGATGACAACGCTCACTACGATTCTTTCCATGGTACCGATGGTATTTGCAACGAATGAGAATGCTGCCATGATGAAAGGTATGTCATTAATCATTATAGGTGGTTTGATTACTTCAACCTTGTTAATTCTATTACTCTTACCAAGCTTCTATCTTTTAATGGATAAAGATGGAAGACGTGAAGCGAAAGAGAGAAAAAGAGCAAAAAGAGAAGAGAGACGTGCACAGAAAAATGAGAAATAGCTGAGATAGAATTATAGTTAGAAAGCTCCTGCATTGCAGGAGCTTAAAATTGAATTTTCACCTTGGGTATGGAGGTTATTATGGAGCTATTATTTGAAATGGATTTACATGATTATGAGTTAGGTGATAATGTTTTTTCCAGACCATCAGCGCGAGGGGTTATTTTTGATGATTGTGGGAGAATAGCACTTGTTTATAGTCAAAAAGAAAAATACTATAAGTTTCCTGGTGGAGGAATTCTTTCAGGTGAGGATAAAAAAGAAGCATTGATACGTGAAGTCAGAGAAGAAACTGGATTGGTTGTTA
>JAXJRB010000006.1:0-35962 GCA_036310845.1 Lachnospiraceae bacterium
ATTTGTATAAATATAGCGATTAATTGTTTGGGGACGTTTCGTTTGTCATGATACTGGGATTTTGACCTCAGTAGCATGACAAAAGGAACGTCCCTTTGTCATGCTATTCTTGTAGATGATGATATTTTGCAAGAATTATGGCTAAATTTCTGTTAAGATAGCAATGAAAGAAAAGAGGACAGTTATGAATAAAGAAACAAGAACAATTGTATATGATGATGAATTGCAAATAGAAGCGTATAGCTTAAATGGATTTGTCCGTGCTTTTCCAAATCACTTTCATGAATATTATGTGTTTGGTTTAATCGAAGGAGGAAAACGCCTTCTTTCGTGTAAGAATGAAGAATACCGACTTCAAAAAAATGATATCGTTGTTTTTAATCCGGGAGATAATCATTCCTGTAGCCCTGTCGGAAATGAGTCCTTAGACTATCGCGGTATTAACATCCCAAAAGAGACAATGCTTAGGATAACACGGGAAATTACAAAGGAATCTTATTTGCCTTCTTTTTCAACAAATGTAATATATGATGAAGAAATAGCAAATTTGTTACGTTCCTTACATCAATTAATGATTACGGAATCACATGAATTTGAAAAAGAAGAAATATTTTTCTTTTTCATGACTCATCTTCTTCAGAAATATGGCATGATTCCGGAAAAAGAATTGAACAACTGTTCAATGGAAATAGAAAAAGCCTGTGCATATATGGAGAAGAATTTCTCGAGGCATATCAGCTTAGATGAACTGTGCAATCATATCGGTATGAGTAAATCAACAATATTGCGTGCTTTTACAAAAGGGAAAGGGGTTACTCCTTACTGCTATCTGGAAAATGTGAGAATCAGTAAAGCAAAGAGACTATTAGAGCAAGGCGTGGCATTATCAGAGGTGGCTCAGACGACGGGATTTTCTGACCAGAGCCATTTTACAAACTATTTCAGTCGATTTATTGGTATTTCACCAAAGACATATCAAGAAATTTTTTTGTGTAAGGAGAAAGAAAAACATGAATCAAAACAGTATTAAAGGACATTTGGCGGCGCTTATTACCATTTTTATTTGGGCAACTACATATATTTCAACAAAGATTTTATTAGAAGCATTTCAAGCGATAGAAATACTGATATTTCGTTTTATTATGGGATATTTTGTCTTGCTATTGGTTTGCCCCAAAAAGCTTAAGACAAAGAATGCAAAACAGGAAATTACATTTGTGGCAGCAGGATTTTGTGGAATATGTTTATATTATTTATTGGAAAATATTGCTTTAACCTATACGATGGCTTCCAATGTCGGAGTAATTATTTCCATAGCCCCGTTTTTTACGGCTGTATTAGCTCACTTTCTTATAAAAAGAGAAGGGAAAATAACCAAATTTTTTGTGATAGGTTTTGTTGTTGCGATGATGGGGATTGGATTTATCAGCTTTAATGGAGCAAAGATGGAAATCAATCCGATAGGAGATCTGTTAGCTGTATTGGCTGCAATTGTATGGGCTTTATATTCTTTGCTAACCAGAAAAATATCAGAATATGGATATTCTGTCATTCTATCAACCAGAAGAACATTTTTCTATGGAATTTTATTTATGCTTCCGACACTGTTTTGGACTGACTTTACATGGGGTTTTGAACGTTTTTCCAATATGATTTATTTGTATAATTTGATCTATTTAGGAGTAGGGGCTTCTGCTCTTTGCTTTGTTACATGGAACTTTGCAGTAAAGGTGTTGGGGGCAGTAAAGACAAGTGTGTATATATACTTGGTTCCAGTCATAACGGTAGTTACTTCATCTATTATTTTGAATGAAAAACTTACAGTATTGTCGGTAATAGGAACAATATTAACAATGTCTGGATTGTTTTTATCCGAATATAAAAAAGGTTGTGGAAATAAGGGTATTGTACAAATGAGACATAAAATGAAAGAAACTTTGAATAGTAAGTGACAGTGGATAAGAAAAAAATGAGTTATCGTTAATTTTACTAATACAATTTGTTTATTTTTCTGAAAAAAGTACTTGAGTTAAAGTAAACTTTAAGTTGTATGATATAATTATATGAGAAGACATTTTAGGAGGTATTTTATGGAGAACTTCAATTTTTATTCACCAACCTTTTTTGCATTTGGTAAGGAAAGAGAAAGTGATTGTGGGGAACTTGTTAAGAGATTTGGAGGAAGCAAGGTATTAATCCATTATGGCGGTGGTTCAGTTGTTCGTTCGGGGTTATTGGACAGAGTAAAAGCATCGCTTACAAAAGAAAAAATTGAATTCGTAGAATTGGGAGGTGTTATGCCAAACCCAAGAAGTGGGCTTGTTTACGAAGGAATTGAACTTTGTAAGAAAAGTAATATAGATTTTATCCTTGCAGTTGGCGGAGGAAGTACCATTGACTCGGCTAAGGCAATTGCTGCCGGTGTAGTATATGAAGGAGATTTCTGGGACTTCTATCAGGGCAAGAGAATTGAAAAGGCACTTCCGGTTGGAACTGTGCTTACCATTGCTGCAGCAGGTTCTGAAGGCTCACCGGATTCTGTTATTACACACGAAGACGGAATGATTAAGAGAGGAGCATCTGGTGATGCAATTCGTCCTAAGTTCTCAATCTTGAATCCGGAGCTTACACAGACACTTCCGGCATACCAGACAGCATGCGGAATAACCGATATTATCGCACATTTATATGAGAGATATTTAACAAATACCAAGGATGTAGAGGTTACAGACCGTTTAATAGAGGCTCTTATTTTGACTATGAAAACAGAAGCGCCAAAGGTTATGGCTAATCTTGAAGATTATGAAGCAAGAGCAAATATTCTTTGGGCAGGAATGGTAGCACATAATAATGTTGTTGGTGTTGGTCGTTCACAGGATTGGACAAGTCACCAGATTGAGCATGAGCTTTCTGCTCTTTATGATTGTGCACACGGGGCAGGACTTGCAGTAACCATGCCGGCTGTATTCACATATAACATGTCTCATGATGTGATGAGATTTGCTCAGATTGCAGTAAGAGTATGGGGATGCCAGATGGATTTTGCAAATCCGGAAAGAACAGCTAAGGAAGGAATTGAAGCACTTCGCAGCTTCTTGATTTCGATTGGAATGCCAAAAAATTTTGAAGAACTTGGAGCAAAAGAAGAGGATATTGAAAAGCTTGCTTACACATGTTGTTATGGAAAAGGTAACGAAGGCGGAAGAATCGGTGGCTTTGTATCCTTAGAGCAGAAGGATGTAGAGGCCATTTACAAGCTTATGCTTTAAGAATGGATACAATCAGTTATCACTAATGGAATAAACATATTATGATACAAAATAACGCATACTAATTTATTAGTGTGCGTTACTTTATTCGTTAGGAAAGTGCCCGAAATGTAGTAAGCGTTAAACAAGAATTTCGAAAGAAATTCTTGCCAAAGTGCATGCGCTGGCATGCACTATTTTCATAAATGGCAGGCTTAAAGCCATTCATGCCATGCTTTTTTAAATCTAGAGACACAGTCTTCTATATTTTTAATATCAATTTTACTAAATCCCAAAAAGAGAGTATTTGGTGGACAATCCGTCTTTTCTTGCCAAAACTGCATTGTAGAATATACTTTTACACCTTGCTCAGCAGCTTTTTTAATTAGAATATCTTGGGAAACAGCGGTAGAAAATTCTAGTAAAAAATACTGCCCACTGCCATTACTTGATAATTTTAGATTGCTGCTTATGTTTTTGAATTCTCTTTCAAAACATTCTAATCTTTGACGAAAAACATGATTCATACGTCGCACATGACGATCATATTCCCCTGTTTCAATCAAATGAGCAACAACATATTGGTTTAATATGGGGACAGTACCGTTGAAATCTTTAAAAACTTCATTATATCTTGATAAAAGCGTACGTGGAAGAATCATATAGCCCATTCGAATCGTAGGAGATAATGCTTTTGAAAAGGTTCCTAAATAGATTACACAGTCATTATCATCTATGGATTGTAGGGACGGAATTGGTTTTGCGTAGTATCGTAATTCACTATCAAAATCATCTTCCAGAATATAAGAATCATTATTTTTTGCCCAAGATAAGAGTTCCAAACGTCGATGAATTGGCATAGTAACTCCTGTGGGAAATTGGTGAGAAGGAGTTGAGTATACCATACAATGTTTTTGGTTAGCAGGTAGACAGGATACCATTAAGCCATGATTGTCTACAGGAACTGTCTGGATGGAGAGATTATTATTAAGAAAGACAGCAGTGGCTTTATGATAGCCAGGTTCTTCCATAAAAACCAAACGATTATCGTTAGCAAGTATCTTACATACGTATTCCAATGATTGTTGTATTCCGCAAGTAATAATTATTTGATCTTCTTCACAATGAATGCCACGAATACGCTTAAGATAAGATAATAGGGTACTGCGTAAGTAAGCCTCGCCCTGCTTGTCAATTATTTTAGCCAATTTTTGTTCGGTATATAATTTTTCTATACATTCTATTGTTGCCTTTTTCCATAATGTTTTTGGAAATAAATCATTTGAATGACTTCCGTTTGTAAGATCATATAAAATAGGCTGTTCCTGTCTTAAGGGGAGCAGATTATCTATGGTATCTTTTGTAGCTGTTATTGTTTTTAGAGAAGTTGATGGCTTCAGTTTAGGTAAAGCTGCAACAACATATCCAATTCCTTTTTTTGGAAAAATATATCCTTCTGCATATAGTTGACCATACGCAGCATCCACTGTGTTTCTGCTTACGTGTAAAGTATTTGCAAGTCCGCGGCATCCTTGTAAAAGATCCCCTTCTTTTAAGTTTCCTTGAAGAATATCGGTTTTTATCTGATGATAAATCTGCATGTATAATGTTTCTTTACAGGTTCTATCAATGTAAATCATAAAAAGTTGTCTCCTTTGGTGGCACTGTATTTTTGCGTACATGTGGCGCTTTTTGCAGTGCCACCATTAGTATATCATAACTTTAGATAAAAGGATAAACAAAGGAGAGTTATTTAAATGAATACTAAAATGAGAGAAAATAATACAAAAGATATTTTTTTGAAATTATTGGCAGTTGCATTTTTGGCCACAGGAGGAATATTTGTGAAATACAGTTCATTGTCTCCTATTAACACAGGATTTTATCGCGTGCTGTTTTCGCTGCCATTATTATTTCCACTCGCATATAAAAATTTAAAAGAGTTAAGGAAAAAAGATGTGTGCATTCTTTTTTTTGCTGGAGTTTTTCTTGCTGGAGATGTATCTCTTTGGAATTTATCGTTTAGTTATACATCAGTTGCAAATGCAAATTTGTTAACCAATTTAACACCGTTTACGGTTATACCGGTTTCTTATTTTTTCTTTAAAGAAAAAATTCCTAAATATTTTCTTGTAGGGGCAGCAGTTACTCTATTAGGAATTTTTGTCTTACTTGGAGGCAAAATAAATCCAAGCACATCCAATTATTTTGGTGACTTTTTAGCTTTTTGTGCTTCTTTCTTTTATGCGAGCTTTTTGCTAATCTCATATCGTCTAAGAGATAGAATTTCTAGTAGTGTCATTATGTTTGTAAGTGGCTTTGGAAGTGCAACAACATTGTTTATTACATCAAATATAATAGAAGGTTTTCAAATCCCTCATGGAGTACAAGAATTATGGCCTATTTTAGGATTGACCCTTTGCTTACAAGTAATAGGTCATAATCTTTTGGCACATTGTCAAGGGAAGATTAATGTTAATCTTTCCTCAATTATCTGTCTTTCACAACCGGCACTTGCGTCCATTTATTCCTATTTTATATTTGCGGAAACAATTTCAATAAAAGAAGTAGTAGGAATTATAGTAGTCATGGCAGGTGTTTATCTCGTTAAGATGCAGTATCATAAAAAAAGTGTTTGTTGCTGGAACAAGGAACAAGTGAGCGAAATGAAGTAAACAGTAATGATTACTTGTATGCAATATATGTTTGTGTTATGATTCAAATAGAATTTTGTTAAAAAACATAATTAAGAGGGTATAGAAAACGAAATATTTGAATATAACAAAGGGAGAGCATAGTTGAATTATATTGTATTAGATATGGAGTGGAATCAAGCTTCAGATTCCAAGACAAAAGAACAAAATCAGCTTATCTTTGAAATTATAGAAATTGGTGCTGTAAAACTAAATGAGGACAAGAAACAAGTATCATCATTTCATGAATTGATTAAACCACAGGTATTTCATCGAATGCATCAAATAACGGGAGAATTGATTCATTTAAGAATGGAGCAGCTTGATAATTGCAGAACCTTCAAGGATGTAGTAAAGGATTTTTTAGAATGGTGTGGCGAAGATTACATATTTTGTACATGGGGGAATTTGGATCTTCTAGAGCTTCAAAGAAATATGGATTATTATCAGATGAAGCCATTGTCGGATAGGCCGTTGAAATATTATGATGTGCAAAAGCTTTTTAGTATCGCATATGAAGATAAAAAATCCAGAAGAACCTTGGAGTATGCGATTGATTATTTAGAAATAGACAAGGACATAGCGTTTCATCGAGCAGATAGTGATGCATATTATACGGCAAAAGTGCTGGAACGATTTTATCATCCTGCCATTTTTCATAATTATTCCTTTGATACGTATCGTTTGCCAAAGACAAGGGCAGATGAGGTTCATGTGGTGTTTGATGATTATGAGAAATATATATCAAGAGCGTTTCCGGATAAGCTTACGGCGATGGAGGATAAGGAAGTTGTCTCCACCAGATGTTTCATTTGCGGAGCAAATACAAAGAAAAAAATCCCTTGGTTTTCCATGAATAGTAAGCATTATTATGCAGTGGTAACCTGTGAGAAACATGGACTTTTAAAAGGAAAAATTCGTATGCGAAAATCCATAGATGATAATATATATGTGGTAAAGACCATGAAGCAGGTAAGTGAAGAAACGGTACAGGAGTTACTTAGTCGAAAAGAACAGTCACGCGAGAATCGCAAGGATAGAAGAAAGAAATCAAAATAGAAAGTATGAAAAGAAAAAGTACATTTGATGATGCATTCAATGTACTTTTTTCTATACTAACAATAAATTTAGAAATATTATGTACAAAATGTATGAGAATAAATAACTATTATTGTTAACACAAAAAACAAAGATGATTGTAAATTGAAAGATAATATGATAAAATTACTGCAAATAAGACATGAAGTATATTGAAACATGATAAATAACAAATCTAGGAGGATCTCGCATGAAACAAAAAAAAGGAATTGGCATTCATAGTTTTCTGACAGAATTATTATTGATTTGTATTGTACCTATTGTTTTATTAGTAGTGATTATCATTGGTTTAGCATCAGCGAATATGAAAGAAGGAATGCAACAACAAGCATTAGAAACCTTGCAATCAACTGTTACTGCAGTAAAGACTTCCTATGTTAATCGGAATGATGGAGATTTTTATATTGATGAAAGTGGAGATTTTATGAAGGGTGATTACAATATTACTGCGCATATGTCGACTCTGGATGAATATACAAATGGATTGGCAACAGATGTTACTTTGTTTTATGGTGATACCCGAATGGCTACTTCTCTTTTTGATACTTCGGGCAATCGTATTATAGGGACACAGGCAGGAGAAGAAGTTATTGAGGCAGTATTAAAGAATGGGCAGGTATTTACTTCTTATCATACCGTAATAAATAATCAGAATTATTATTGTTACTATATACCATTAGAAAATCCAAATGGAAATATTATTGGTATGGTATTTGCAGGACAGCCAAGTAAACATATTGATAATTTTATTTTTGCAAAGACATCAGTAGTAAGTGGAGTTGCTATTTTGTGTGCAATTATTATTACAATTATTGTTGCTATCATATCTCGTAGAGTTGTGAAAATTGTTATTGGTATGGAAGGTGTAGTAAATGAGCTTGCAGAAGGAAATCTTGTATGGGAAATGGATGCTAAGGTATTGAAACGCAAAGATGAATTTGGACATAGTGCGCAGGCAATGGTTAAGTTACAGCAAGAGCTCCGGACGATTATTGGTCATATTCAGAAATCGGCAGGAGAAGTATTGAGAGATGGAGATGAGCTAGAGAGTATAGCAGTGCAGGCAAGTACGACAGCAGAAGAAGTAAGCTCGGCGGTAGAAGATATTTCTAAGGGAGCGCAGTCACAGGCTGAGGATACAGAAGTTGCGACTACTCAGGTGAGTGAAATGGGTAATCTCATTCAGGCCATTGTCGATAATGTTGAAAAATTAAATGAGACATCGTTAACCATGCAGACAACAGGTGAAGCTTCTGCAGAGACTATGAAGGAGCTTAGCGAATATAACGATAAGACAGTCGAGGCCATTTATAAAGTATCCGAGAATGTAAAAGCAACGGATGATTCGGTTAATGCGATTGCTGCTGCTGTTGATTTGATTACCAGTATTGCAAGTCAAACCAATCTCTTATCTTTGAATGCATCCATTGAGGCTGCAAGAGCTGGAGAAGCGGGAAGAGGTTTTGCAGTGGTGGCATCTGAAATATCGAAGCTTTCAGATGAGTCTAACGCCTCAGCAAAGAGAATTCAAGATATTATTCAAGAGCTTTCAAATGACTCTAAACATTCTATGCAATTAATGGAAGAAGTAAGACAAACATTGCAACAACAGCAGGAAAAACTGAATGCAACAAAGATGCAGTTTGAAGATGTTATTACAGATATAAAATCATCAAGAAGAGATACGAATACAATTAATGAACAGACAAAGGATTGTGATGAAGCAAGACAGACGGTAGTAGGAATTATTGAAAATCTTTCTGCTATATCAGAAGAAAATGCAGCTGCTACAGAGGAAACAACAGCTTCGATGGAAGAGTTAAATGCAACAATTACATTAGTTGCAAATTCAGCGACTGCCTTAAAAGGATTAGCGGTTTCCTTAGAAGAGGATACGAAATTCTTTAAACTATAAAATAAAAAAAGAAGTTTTTGCATGAGTGCACAAACTTCTTTTTTTATTTTAATCGTATGTTCTACGATATACGGAACGTTTTTTTTTCTTGTATGCCTTTCTTTTTTGCTTCATTTGCCGATGTTGCATTTTGGAAATGCGTCTGGAATTTTTCTTTGTAATTCTATGATCGCGAATACGTTGTTTTCTTCGTTTACTACTTTGACCTCTAGGTGAAAAGTTGTAGCTACTCAAAATAGATAAAAATACCATAATAAAGATTAGGATACCGGCAACAAGTAAGATTCCCATAATGCCTCTTTTTACATTAATAAAAATAACATTTTGTTTTTTTTCCTGCATAGGCGGATTAGCCGTTTCAGACGAAAATTCAGCGGGCACTTCAGCTTGGGAAGAGAACTGAAACTGCTCAGGTAAAGAAGAGGAAAACAAAATTTCACAGGTACCAATTGGAACATCAGAGAAAGAATATTCAATGGTAGCAATGACATTTGAATCCGTTTCTTCCGAATAAGTAACTTTCGAATTTGTATCTTCAAATTCTGCCATATTTGGAACAATAATATAAGAATCAGATTCCATGGACATTAATGAAGTGGAATCCCCAAATAAGTCACTTCCAGTGTTAAATAAATCAAGATTATCTATGGAATATTTCGTTTCATAATCATCGACCATCAGTTTTTTAAAATTTTCAAAACCATATTGAAATAGCTTAACCGTGTCTTCAAACTGATAAGGTGTTTCTTCTTTGAAAACAACGCACACCAGTTTCATACCATCTTTTTCGGCACCAGAGACAAGGGTCTGGCGAGATTGTGATACAAAGCCGGTTTTGCTTCCTAAAAGATACGGATATGATAATTCTCTACCTTTTAATAGCTTATTTTTAGAATTAACCCAAATATCATCTGGCTGTGTTGAAGTAGGTGGGATATTGTAATTGGGTGTGGATGACATTTTACAAAGAATTTCATTGTTAAAGAACTCGCATCCGATTAAAGCAAGATCATAAGCAGTAGTATAGTGATTATCATCATAAAGTCCGTTTGCATTTACAAAATGCGTATTTTTACAGCCAAGCTCTTTTGCTTTTTCATTCATAATTGTTGCAAATGCGTTAGCGGTTGGTTCTTTTCCTAAGCATGCAGCAACATGTTCACCAACAGCAGAGGCTGCTTCGTTAGCGGAACCTACTAAAACGCCATACATTGCCTGCTCTAGAGTGATAATTTCACCTTCATCAATACCCATATTGGAGCCATCTCTAGGTACTTCATATACTGCAGCTTTGGAAAAAGTAACTTTATCATTTAAGTCGCAGTTTTGAGCGGCCAAAAGACAGGTTAAAATCTTTGTGGTACTTGCAGGAAACATTTTTTCATTAATATTTTTAGCATAAAGAACCGTGTGCGTATTCATTTCCATTAAAATAGCAGATTCTGCACCAATAGCAGGTCCTTCTGGCCAACCGATAATTTCATTTGACTGAATGGGAAGAGATTTCCGGCTTTCCATTTCTGCCTCATAATCAACATCCGCATAGACTGTAGTCGAAGAAAGAAACATGGTAGAACAAAGAACAGAAGAAAGCAAAAGCTTAGCAAGTCCTTTGTGATATTTCTGCAAAAATTGTTTTAAATTCATATATAAAATAAACCTTTCGTATTCGATAATTTATTAATAAAATAGGTAACTGTTTAGTTCCCTCATAGATATAATTAGTTTACACTATTTTCAAAAAAATAAGTAGATATAATTTTGATTTTAATATTAGGAAATTGCTGTTACGTAGTGGTGATTACACAATAGGTTTGTAAGAAATTTTTGCTTCTTACAAAATAGGATTGTAGAGATATACAAAAATTATTCTAGTGACGAAAAAGTATATAAGGTGTAGAATAAAAATAACTCCGTAAAACGGAAAGAAGAGTAGATAGAAGTGAGGAAAATTATGCGTTTAAGAAATGTAACAGGATCAAGAGAAATGATTGCAGATAGTCGTTTTGTTGTGCATGAACCAGAGAAGCACAAGGGACAATGGCAAGAAGTTTTTGGAAATAGTAAACCGATTCATATAGAGATAGGCATGGGAAAAGGTAGATTTATGATGGATCTTGCTAGTGCGAATCCAGACATTAATTATATAGGAATAGAAAAATATTCTACGGTATTATTACGTGCAATTCAAAAAATGGAGGAGCGAGAGCTTCCAAATTTAAAGTTTATACGTATGGATGCAGAGGATATTTGTGAAGTATTTGAAAAAGGAGAAATAGAAAAGATTTATTTGAATTTCTCTGATCCGTGGCCAAAAGACAGACATGCCAAAAGAAGACTTCCATCCAAGGAATTTCTTGCAAGATATCATGAAATTTTGGCACCCGAAGGAAGAATTGAGTTTAAAACAGATAATACCGCATTGTTTGATTTTGCATTAGAAGAGTTAGAACCTGCAGGCTGGAAGCTAGAAGCAATGACAAGAGACTTACATCATGATGAGAAAATGTTTGAAGGTAATATCATGACAGAATATGAAGAGAAATTTTCTTCAATGGGTAATCCAATTTATAAATATATCATATATCGTTAAGAATTATAAAAGGCAGTTGGATAAAACATAGGATAAATATAGCGAAATTGGTAATATATAACAAACCAAAACATTGATTAGTTAAATAATTGTAAAATTAACACAAAAAAGACTTGAAAATATCAAAGAAATAGCATATAATCCTTGTATGAAGTTCACATAATATTTGTGAAAAAAGGGGAAAAGTTGTATGATATGTAAAAAGGACAGAAATGTAACAGGCATGAAAATGGTTACATCATCAGTAAAAAGAACTCAAAAAAGCAGAGTTCTTCTGATGAATACCACCATTATTGCAGCAGGAGTGTTAGCATCTAAAATTATCATGGAAAACATATCTGTATTCACACATCAGAACAGTACAGTAAAGAGTTATGTATTACTGTTATTGGGAGCCATGATACTTGGATGTAGCATTCGGTGTATGTTTGATGAATTTATTGTGTCACCCTATGCAGACAGAAAGCGTCAGGATACAATGGAATATGCAAAGAAAGTACATATTTTAAGCAATAGTGAGCTGGTAAGACTCTTTATTATAGAGTGCTGTCCTGAAGTAAAGGGGGTTCAGCTTCAAGAAAAGAATGGTGTATTTTTAAGGGGAAGATACACTACGCACTTTGTAGAATTTGGACAAGATGGTGCAACCATTACTTCCAAAAAGAAAAATTATCGTGCATATGTTGAAGCAAACGCGATTATGAAAGTATTGGCAAAAGCATGTAATTAGGGGAATAAAAAAACTGGAGACTTAATAGTTTCCAGTTTTTTTCATCGATGCGACAGGATTCGAACCTGCGGCCTCTGCGTCCCGAATGATGAAATTCTAGATGCTTAAACCCTTATAAAATCAGCATTTCTAAAAATAGAACACGCCAAAATAATGTTTTTATGGAATGTTTGATATTATATCTATCTAAACGGATTTTACTAAAAAAATACCGAAATAGTTCGATGTTTTGGATGAAGAAAAAGATACTACACATTAGGCATAGTATCTCTATAAATTGGGAAGTTATCTATTTGACCTATTCAAGTTATCTAACTGTTTAGATATTTTTTCTTCATCCAATGATGATATACTATCATCACTGGTATCGTACCAAATGTAACGGCTAATAAAATAATATAGGAAACTTCCTTATTTTCTAGCAAACATCCAACTAGGTATGCAAGCACCATACCAACTCCATATGCAATCCACATCATACCATGCTTCTTATTCCATACTTCTACATCAGATACCTGTTCTTTTTTAATAGGCTTTTCTCCTGTATAAAAACCCACGGGCTCTTTACTTTTCATTTGAAAAATGCCCACTACAATCATAATAAATGCACACCATGCTAAAACAATTATTATAATAATATTTTCACCCATAAATAATCCTCCTTACAATACATTTGTATTATCTTGGTAGTATTTATATTATTAATATAACACTCATATCTTTCTAAATTATATGACTTTCCTTAACAAAACCTTAAATTTTCCTAACCGTCTGACAAATTCATATTTGTTAAGTTCCATTATATCAGATATTTTCGTATTTACAATCAGATTTATTGGTTGTATTACTTATCTCTCTTCATCAAAGATGGGACGCATATTTCTAAAATTCTCACCTTGTGCGTTTACATACATTTTTTGTTCCAATTCTTCTAACTTCTTGATTTTTGTGCTAATTTGTCTGTCTAATGCATATATGGAAATTTGTTTCTGTCTGATTTCCAATTCCTGCTCTGCTAATTGTCTGTTATGGTTGTCTATTTCTTTTTGTAATTGTTTGTTCTTGTATTCCAATACAGTCAAATGCTTTTGGCTTGGATTGACTACGGTTTCATCAAGTTCAATACCATTTCTTTTTATAATGGTGTTCCAGATAAAGCGTATTTGTTCGGTAAAGGTTTGCAAAGCGTTATTATATCGGTCTGTTTTTGCATTTGCCTTTGGTGGTTTAATTCCTAATGTCTTTAATGCCTTATCTGTGCATATTTTCTTTATCCCGTCTTTCTCGGTACAATCACAGATGAAACGGATATGCGCGTGTGGTGTTTTTTCATCGTTGTGCACCGATATATCCAATATATGGGCGTTTGTTCCATATCTTTTATTAAACTCTTCATTAAACTGATGAATACATTGTAAAAGAACTTCTTTGTCGGTGTGGTTGTCCTTGTTTCCAATCTGTAAAATCATTTCCTTGGGTTGTGTCTTTTCTGCTTTCATTAAATCATCAATGCTACGAATATATCCATACTGTCGGCGTTTTCTGTATTTTTCGTTTTGTGTTTCCAACCATTGCGAATAATTTTCTTCAAAATATCTTCTTTCACATTCCTCAAATGTGATAGTTTCATCTAAATAGCGGTTGATGTAGAAATTCTCGCTTTGCCTTGTCTGGTCTATATGGGTAGCATTGTTTAAGTTAAAGTTTCGGTCATTGTGTTTTACACTTCCCTTGCCTATGTGTAATGTTGCTTTCATTCTATTATCCCTCCCCCGATAACAGTATGACAGAACCACCACACACGAGCAGGGAACTGCTCAACACAATAACCCAATACAGATTTTGAGCAGGGCTCAAATTCTTTTGGGTAAGGCGTTGCACCCTTAACCCGCCCGAAACAAAAAAATGAGGAACTATCTTTCCTCATCATTTCTTGTTTCGTTTTTGCTTTTTTGCAATATATATTCTGTTTCTGCTTTTGCCTTTCTTTCTTCTGTATCTAAACAATCGGCTTTTAACATTTCAAAGATTTCATCAAGTGTTATTTCGCATAGTATCATCTGTCTCACCTCCCATAATAGAAGTATGCAAGACGAACCACCGTTAAAGTGCATTTGCTGATAAGCAAACAAAAAGTATAAAAAAAATTATATACGTCCGGAGACGTATAGTTTTTTTTATACTTTCTTTCTCTGAAACTTTTTTTGAAATTTTGAGAAATTTTTCTTACATTTGCTCCAAAACGGTCATATTAAGAGTAGAAAGACAAATTACATAAAACGCTTCTGCTTTGAAGTGGTTTTAATCACTGACTTTCTCAGGGGAAGAACACGCACACAAAAAACAGTAATTCGGTTTCTTTGTCTCCCAGTGTGCACCTTTTTAATAATTGCTAGCAATTAAATAGTCACTTTTTAACCAGTTATTAAAGATAGACAACTTAATAGCTTAACTTTTTGTGTCTTTTTTTTGGACTTTTATACCTTGAGAGCTCCAAAGAGCACAAGAGCACGCAGAGGAAGAAGAGCCTGGGAGCGTTAAGTAAATGCTTGAGAGATTGAGCACTACAAAAAGCCGATTGCGTTAAACCCGTAAGGGTTTCGCTTGAACCAAGACCAGAGTTTTCTTTTTGCTACTTTTTCTTTTAACAAAAATAAGATAAACGGAGGTAATAATATGCACGGAATAGAACGAGCAGAAATTGAACAATTAAAACAAATCAACTTGAAAGAATATCTATTATCTTTTGACAAGGATAATTACAGACAAAGAACCAATGGAACAATCGTAAAAAAGGACAAGTCCCATATCGTCATTTATGCGGATCACAGTTATCAATTCAATACAACTGTGAACCCATACAAAGACAACATCGGAACTTTACAAGCATTATATGGTTGGAGTTTTATGGAAACGGTAGACAAGTTAAGGGCGTACAAGAAACGCACAACACCAAAAGAAGAGATACCAAGATATGATTTTTTTGATTAACAGAGAACAAGCAGGGCAGCCGCCCTGCTTTCTTTATTGGTATTCAATTTCAATAAGTTTGCTTTCCTTGAAGTAATCAACTTCTTTTAATTTCTTCTTTTGCATATGTGTGTATATTCTGTATGTGGTTTCAAAATCGGTATGTCCTACATATTTGGAAATGAATATCAACTCCTTACCCTTTAGCGGAGATATGTCTGATTGCATAACCGCATAACTGACAAAGGAATGTCTTAAATTATGGGGGCTTCGTCCCTTTTTCTCAATTCCAATATCAGACAAAAGGTTTCTAAAATACTTTGCGAAGTTGGAACGAGATATCCAAGTATTGTTTTTGGTTGGAGCAATTAGAGAACTGTTCTTGTTCGGGCGGTTCTCTATTGCCATTTTAAGATATTTCTCTGTTTCGGCGTTAATTCCAATAGTGCGAACGCTGGAATATGTCTTTGCGTCTTTCAGAATCATTTTCGTTTTTCGCTTTTTGGTTGTGTCGGTTTCTTCTGCTTCGGCAATTGCTTTGTTTATGGTAATGGTATGATTAACAAAATCAATGTCCTTTACTTGCAGGGCCCGAAGTTCCTGACCACGCATACCAGTTAAAAGCATAATGACAAACAAGGGAGCACGGGGGTAGAGTGGTTGACATTCCAAGTCCATAAAGATACACGCTTCTTTTAGTTTGTCTATTTCTTCCTCTGTAAAGATTTGATTTTCAGCGTCATCAAAGTTTGCTTCGTCCATTTCTTCTTGGTCATATTCTTTGCCACGTTTCTTTTTGGGTAATGGTTTGGCATTGGCAAAAGGATTTGTAGAAATAACATAACTGGTTTTCATATCTACAAAAAACTCGCTTGTTAAACTGTAAACCATTCCAACGGTTTGGCGGTTGTATGCTTGAAGAAGTTTCACAAAAGTGTTGTTTATAATCTCGGTTGTTATATCCTTTAATTTCAGTGAGCCGATAAGATTATATAAAGGTTGCAAATTGTTCTTTCTTGATACCAGAGTAGAACTCGCCCATTGTTGTTGAACCGCTTTCACATCAAGCCAGTTTTTCATTAAACTTTCAAAGGTTTGTGTAGCCTTTTTCTCTTTTGGCACAGTCCCGCCACTTCTAGCCTCTTCCCATAAGCGTAGTTTAATTTGTGCCGAGCGTCTTGCTTCGGCTTTGGTCTTGCCAGTACCCGACACAACTTTTCTTTTGCCATCTGCGGTTTTAGAGGTGCATTGGATTTTACATTGCCACTTGTCTTTGTCCAGTTTTACAAACGTTCCTTGTCCATTTTCGTTGCGTCCTGCCATAAAAATGCCTCCTTTTGGCTATACAGAAGTCCCTTTTTTTATTATTCTAACTCTCTTTGGAATGTTTTGGAATGTTTTTTTGGAATGTTTGTATCTCTTTTTTTGACGCTAAAAGACTTAATAGAAAGCAATGAAAAAAGCGGATATCCCATGAATACCCGCTTTGCGTCGATGCGACAGGATTTGAACCTGCGACCTCTGCGTCCCGAACGCAGCGCTCTACCAAGCTGAGCCACGCATCGAAGCAACAATATTTATTATACCGATTTTCATAATTATTTCAAGATAAAGTTAAAATATTTTTGCCTTGCAATTAGGAAGGTACTGAATAATGACAACAAAATTTATATACTTTTGTTTCGGAATCCTCTTGAATTCCAATGTTAAAGTGTTATATTAATGAATAGAAATAAAAAATTTATATATTTTTTATAATTCCTATTAAACAGGATGAGGAGACTATTGATAGGAATTAAATGTACTCTCGGAATCTTTTATATTTGAATTTCAGAGATATATTTTTATTGAACAATGATGATTTCGCAGTGCGTACACGGTGTGTACGACGAGAAATCAGAAGCAGTTCAATGAAAATATAGCCTGATAGACATATAGTAAAAAGATTTCGAGTGTACATTCAATAGACTGGAGGATTTATCATGGAAGCGTATGCAATATTTAAGGATTTGGCCATTATCATCATAGTAGCCAAAGCATGTGGTATTTTGGCAAGACATCTAAAAGCCCCACAGGTAGTAGGTATGATTGTCGCAGGTTTATTGATAGGACCTGGTGTACTTGGGTTAGTAGAACAAACCGATTTTTTGACACAGATGGCAGAAATAGGTGTAATTTTGCTGATGTTTTCAGCAGGTTTGGAAACAGACTTGAAAGAGCTTGTAAAAACAGGACCGATTGCGACAGTGATTGCTTGTTCAGGGGTTGCAGTACCACTTGTAATGGGCGCTATTCTTTATATGATGTTTTATGGATGGGCGCAGCCAGGAAGCGAAGAGTTCTTGAAGGCCGCATTTATCGGTTGTATTATGACGGCAACAAGCGTAAGTATTACCGTTCAGTCTCTTCGAGAATTAGGGTATTTAAAGGGACGTGTAGGAACAACAATTTTAAGTGCAGCTATCATTGATGATATTATTGGTATTGTTGTGCTTACCTTTGTTATTGGCTTTAAGAATCCAGATGCTAATCCGCTAAAGGTAATTGTGAATACCGTTCTGTTCTTTGTAGCAGCAATTATTGGTGGTGTGATAGCATATCACATTTTTAAGAAGGCTGACAACAAATATCCGCATACCAGAAGAATTCCAATTGCAGGACTTGCTTTATGCTTTGTATTAGCTTATGTAGCGGAAGAGTTTTTCGGGATTGCAGATATTACAGGTGCTTATGTAGCTGGTATTGTACTTTGTAGTATTAAGGATTCTCACTATATTGAAGAGAAAGTGGATATTAATTCCTACATGCTGTTTGGACCGGTATTTTTTGCAAGTATTGGATTAAAAACAAGTATTGATAACATTGATTCTTCATTGATGCTATTCTGTATCGCATTTGTTATCGTGGCATTGATTTCTAAAATTATTGGTTGTGGTTTGCTATCTAGAATATGTGGATTTAAGGGATATGATTGCTTAAAAATTGGTGTTGGTATGATGACAAGAGGTGAGGTTGCACTAATTGTCGCTCAAAAGGGACTTTCTGTTGGCTTGATGTCTGCAGAGTATTTTACAGCTGTTATCTTGCTGATAATTATATCTTCCATTTCAGTTCCTATTATATTAAAGCTTTTGTACACAAAGGCACCAGAAATGGTATAATGAAAAAGCGTTGCGGAATTAATCTGCAACGCTTTTTATTAAGGAAACTGCTTTAGGAAAATCAGTTGTGGGTAGTTCACAACAGGAAAGTGCAATATGGGCGTATCCCTTTGTTTCTTTTGGAGAAGCAAAGACGAGGATGCCCTTTTTTTGTAGTTTGTCTCTAAATTCAATATTCGTCATATTGCTTTTTAGCTTTAGATGTACGATAGAAACAGATTCTCCCATAGATATTTTGGCACGACTTCCAAAGGCCATTTCCAGTTCATTGCAAAGAGTCTTTGCTTTACCAGCATAGAGGCGTTTCAATTTTCGTATTTGACTGTCGAGATGGCCGTCACGAAGAAACTGACATAATGCAAGCTGTTCCGCCTTGGAAGCAGTCTGATTATAAAGAGCCTTTTTCTTTTCGTAGAGGGGCAGAAGTTCATCTGGCAAAATCATAAAGCTGAGACGGATAGATGGTAACAAAAGCTTGGAGAAAGTACTTAAATATATGACATGTTCCCCACCGGCAAGCCCTTGTAAACAAGGTCGAGGTTTGCTGAAATAGCGAAATTCATTATTATAGTCGTCCTCAATAATCAGCCTGTTGTGTGAAATGGCTTCTTTTAAAAGGGAAAGTCTGCTTTCTACAGACATAACATCACCAAGAGATGTCATGTGTGAAGGCGTCATATACAAGATATCAGCATCTTCAGGATTTTGTAGAATCTGAAAATCATAATCCTCAAAGATAACCATACCCTGAGCAAATTTGGTATCGTGGAAGCAGACGGTGTTTCTTTCCTTTAATAAAGGACATAAGATATTAAGAAGACTTTGTGATCCGGCACCTATCACAATGTTTTCGGGACGACATACAGCATTGCGCTTATTTATGACATAGTTACAAATTGTTTCCCGAAGCTCATATTCGCCCTGAGACTCACCGTATGATAACAGTCGTTTATCCTGACGTAAGGCACTTTTTATATACCTGCGCCACAAATTGAAATCAAAGCTATCAGCATCGACATTGTTTGAAGTAAAGTTGTAGAGGATATCTTTTTTCTGATTGTGGATATCTTTTGTAATAGAAGAGTTTTTTGTGGAATTCTTTATAGGACGTGGTGTTACGAAGTAGCCGCTTTGAGGACGAGAGATAATATATCCGTCAGCAGCAAGGCACAAGTAGGCAGCTTCAATGGTAGTACGACTAAGTGAAAGCTGTTCTGCACATTTACGAATAGAAGGCATTTTTGTATTCTCAGGTAATTTTCCTGATAAAATAAGTTTTCTATAATAATCATATACTTGTAAATATTTTGTCTGCATAAAAAATTTCCTTTCATAAAGAAAAAAGTAGTGCTACTATCTTTTTGTCTCCTCAAAAAATAACTATATGTAAGCATTTTAGCATGACAGTTGTATACACACAAGCGTATAGCGGTGACATAGGATTTTCCTTTTATAAAATGTATGTTATGATGTTACTGTTTAAAGAAAAAATAAACGTAATTATAAAGATGAGGAATAATTACCAATAACCAAATAAAATGTCAGAGATAATATTTAGAGGAGGTTCTTCATGAAAAGCTTATTAAAATACTTGAAGGATTACAAGAAAGAAACAGTTCTTGCCCCTTTGTTTAAGATGCTTGAGGCATCCTTCGAATTGTTTGTGCCACTTGTTATGGCTGCAATAATTGACACAGGAATTGCTGATGGAGATAAGGGTTACATATTAAAAATGGGAGGTATTTTGGTACTGCTTGCAGTGGTGGGGTTGACGTGTTCTGTAACGGCACAGTTTTTTAGTGCTAAGGCAGCAGTGGGATTTGCAACAAAGCTTCGCCATGCATTGTTTTCCCATATTCAGGGGCTATCCTATAAAGAGCTTGATACAATGGGAACGAGTACTTTGATTACCAGAATGACAAGTGATGTCAATCAGTTACAAAATGGTGTTAATCTGACACTTCGTTTGTTGCTTCGTTCTCCGTTTATTGTATTTGGTGCGATGATTATGGCATTTACGGTAGATGTAAAGGCAGCATGGATTTTTGTTGTGACCATTCCGCTGTTATCCATTGTTGTGTTTGGTATTATGATTATCAGCATGCCTTTATATAAAAAGGTTCAGGCAGCGCTTGATAAAGTACTAGGCAGAACGAGAGAAAATCTTGCAGGAGCAAGAGTGATTCGAGCTTTTTGTAAAGAAGACGAAGAAATAGAAGAGTTTACAAAGGATAATGAGCAGCTGTTACAGATACAGGTATTTGTTGGTAAAATCTCAGCAGCGATGAATCCGGTGACTTATATTATTGTAAATGGTGCTATGGTGGTTCTTTTGTGGACGGGGGCACTTCGGGTAGATGAAGGAATTATTACACAGGGTGCAGTGGTTGCCCTTGTAAACTATATGTCACAGATTTTGGTAGAGCTAGTAAAGCTTGCCAATTTAATTATACAGATTACAAAAGCACTTGCTTGTGCAAAGAGAATAGAAGGTGTCTTTGCCGTAAAAAATTCTCAGCAGGTGAACGAATACGTGTTATCGGAAAATGTTTCTGATGATATGGTTCGTTTTGAGCATGTAAGCCTTAGTTATCATGGTGGTGGCGAGGAGTCACTTACAGATATTGATTTTGCAGTAAAGAAAGGACAAACCATAGGTATTATAGGTGGTACCGGTTCAGGAAAAACTTCTATTGTTAATCTGATTCCACGTTTTTACGATGCCACAAAGGGAAAGGTTTTTATTAAGGGAAAAGATGTCAGGTCTTATGATATGACAGAACTTCGCAATATGATAGGGATAGTTCCGCAAAAGGCAGTGTTATTTCATGGTTCTATTCGTGAAAATTTATTATGGGGCAATGAAAATGCAAGTGAGCAAGAGATAGAGCATGCAATTGAGATTGCACAGGCAAAAGAATTTTTAGATTCCAAAGAGGGTAGACTAGACTTCACGATTGCACAAGGTGGTAAGAATTTGTCTGGTGGACAAAGGCAGAGATTAACAATTGCAAGAGCTCTTGTCAGAAAGCCGGAAATTTTGATATTGGACGACAGTGCTTCTGCACTTGACTTTGCAACAGATGCAAAGCTTAGGAAGGCAATTCGTCAAATGGCAGATGACATGACAGTATTCATTGTTTCTCAAAGAACATCATCCATTCAATATGCAGATCAGATTATTGTTATCGAGGATGGTGAGGTAGCAGGAATCGGTACACACGAATTACTGCTTGCAGAAAATGAAGTTTATCAGGAAATTTATTATTCACAATATCAGAAGGAGGCACAGGTGTAATGAAAAATAATCAGCAAATTATGAAAAAAGTGCTTCATCACATTGGTAAATATAAGTTTTTTCTGTTGCTTTCAATTATTATGGCAGCTGCATCGGTTGCATTGACTCTGTACATTCCTATTTTGACAGGTGATGCCATAGATTGTATTATTGGCCCCCAAAAGGTCAATTTTAAAGGGATTTTTGTTATTTTACAGAAAATGGCAATTGTTATATTAGTGACAGCTATTATACAGTGGTTAATGAATGCCTGTAATAATAAAATTGCCTATCAGGTAGTGCGTGATGTCAGAGATGAAGCATTTAGAAAGCTGGAAATGCTTCCACTAAAATACATTGACGGACATCCACATGGTGATATTGTAAGCCGAATTATTGCAGATGTAGACCAGTTTTCAGATGGTTTACTTATGGGCTTTACTCAGTTATTTACTGGAGTGGTAACGATTGTTGGAACATTACTGTTCATGCTGTTTATCAATGTAACAACAACGATAGTAGTGGTCATATTGACACCGTTGTCATTTTTAATAGCAAATTTAATAGCAAAGAGTACCTTTAGTATGTCAAAGCTTCAGTCTCACACAAGAGGAGAGCAGACAGCTTTTATTGATGAAATGATAGGAAATGAAAAGGTGGTAAAGGCATTTGGACAAGAAGACAGAGTAATTGAGCGCTTTGATAAGATAAATGACCGTTTAGAAAACGCGAGTGTAAAAGCAATTTTCTTCTCTTCGCTGACCAATCCATGTACTCGTTTTGTAAACAGCCTTGTTTACGCAGGTGTTGGTATTCTTGGTGCATACATTGCGATTAGCGGAAAAATTACGGTAGGACAGTTATCAAGCTTTTTAAGCTATGCAAATCAGTATACTAAGCCATTCAATGAGATTTCTGGCGTTATTACAGAGCTTCAGACGGCTCTTGCCTGTGCAGGAAGAGTCTTTGAATTTGTTGAAGAAGAGCCACAGATTCCGGATGCAGAGGATGCGGTTGTAATAAATGAACCAAAAGGACAGATTACGATGGAGCATGTTTCGTTTTCTTATACAGACGAACAGAAGCTGATTACAGACTTAAATCTGACCGTACAGCCAGGGCAACGTGTAGCAATTGTGGGGCCAACAGGCTGTGGTAAGACTACCGTTATCAATCTTCTTATGCGTTTCTATGATGTCAAGAATGGAAGTATTAAGGTAGATGGTGTGGATATTCGTGATATGACAAGAGATAGTCTTAGAAAAGGTTATGGAATGGTATTGCAGGAAACATGGCTTAAGTCAGGAACAATTAAAGACAACATTATGATGGGTAAGCCGGACGCCACGATGGAAGAAGTGGTTGCCGCTGCAAAGGCAGCGCATGCACATAGCTTCATAAAGCGTTTGCCACAGGGTTATAATACGGTAATTTCAGAGGACGGAGGAAGTCTTTCACAGGGGCAAAAGCAGCTTTTATGCATTACAAGGGTTATGCTTTGTTTGCCACCAATGCTAATCTTGGATGAAGCGACTTCTTCCATTGATACAAGAACGGAGATTCGTATTCAGAAGGCATTTGCAACGATGATGAAGGGTAGAACAAGCTTTATTGTGGCACATCGTTTATCAACTATTCGTGAGGCCGATATTATATTAGTTATGAAGGATGGAAATATTATTGAGCAGGGAAATCATGAAAGTCTACTTGCGCAGAATGGTTTTTATGCAAATCTGTATCAAAGTCAGTTTAGCATGTAACTGAAATAAAAATTTTCATCTTGCATGTTTGCAAAGTCAAGCATATAATCAATGGTTGTACATAAAATAATAATAGTTCAGATACTGTTCCGTCATGTAGAAATGAAACAATAGCATGGCGATAACGTGAAAAAGAGGAGAAAACATGATTAATCAGTTTTTGGATGTTTCAGGATATAGCATTTTAGGATTTTTAGGTGTCGCCTTTGCATATCTTGCAACTTGTATATTACTTGGTGCGTTTATTAATAAGCTTCCCCAGGATCATGGACGTGCGTTTGCACATGACGGTGTATTGTCAGCGGGTAAGCCAAGGGGAGCAGGATTTATTTTTATATTGGTATTTGTAGCAGCGGCAATCATTTTTGGTGGTTTGAATAGAGAGATTATTATTTACCTCATTCTTGTAGTAGCTGCAATGATGACCGGATTTCTAGACGATTGTGCTAAGGTTTCATGGGGAGAGCTCAGAAAGGGACTTCTAGACCTTGTAATTGCAGTTATGACAGCATTCACTTATGTGAACTTTAATGGGAGTGATGTGCAAATTGCATTGATTGGACAGACATTTACCTTACATCCGGTTGTTTATGGAATTCTTGCAGTCATTCTTGTCTGGGGCTCTATCAATGTAACAAATTGTGCGGATGGTGTTGATGGTTTATCCGGTACACTTGCAAGCGTAACACTTGGAACAGTTTATATCATTATGCAGTCCAGAGAAATCACACCAGAATTTGCATATCTTATTTTACTTTTTATTGCATGTATTTTAGGGTATCTATGGTATAATGCAACACCTAGTACTTTAATGATGGGCGATGCAGGTTCGAGGGCCATTGGACTATTTATTGCTATCGCAGTAATGAAAACAGGAAGTCCGTTTTTATATCTCCTTGTAGCATGTGTGCTTATGATAGATGGAGGAATCGGTTTAGTAAAAGTTTCACTTTTACGTTTCCTTCATATCAAGATTCTGACGAAAATCCGTACACCGCTACACGACCATGTAAGAAAGAACAAGCAGTGGTCCAATGCGCAGACAGTATTTAAGTTTGCAATTATCCAGATTATGATATCGGCAGCAGTGATATCTTTTGTTTGTAAATAAATAGAGTGAGTGAAAATGAATCCCCCTCCTATGTTGTTAAGGAAATTTCTAAAAGGAATCTTTCTTAACAACATAGAAGGGGTTTTATTATGTAAACAAATTGTGATAAAATAACCACAAATAGAAATATAAGGAATAAATTATGGAACAAAACAAAAAAGAATTATTATATAGAATGATTATTGGCTTTATGCTGGTTATGTTTTGTTTAATAACAGGTAGTATTATAGTTTTTAAAAATATAGTAGAGGAAGAAATCCAAGAAGAAAATATTGAGGAATATGTTACAAATGAAGTTACTATGGAATAAAATAAAGAAAATATTTAAGAAACAGACTCAATCCATACAATTTAAGTTAGTAATCGTTTTCTTATTGACATGTTTGGTGTTGCTTATAGTAAATGTAGTACTTTATCAAAGCATGAATCAGATTGTACAGCGTTTGGATAGTGTTTATGAAGCCAATGTAAGTTTAAATGAGTTACAGGAGGTTCTTGATCATACGCAAAATGCGTTAACCCAATATTTGAGTGCAAAAAGCGCAGATGCAATGGAAGAATACTATATAAATGAAAATGTGTACCTTGATATGATAAAAAAATTAAACAATAAAATTGTTAATCAGGAAATGTTAATGATGGAAAAAAATATCAGAGAACTTTCATTTGAATACTTAAAAACAGCAAATAAAGTAATTGATGCGAAACGTGGCAAAAACATCGAAAAGTATAAAGTATACTATCAGGATATGACACAATTGTATGATATAATAAGTACTCATATATATGCTCTTAATAACCAACGTTTTGTTGCAAATTCTCGAAGTTATCAAAGTTTGCAATCTTCCATGGAATATTCAAAAGTAATGAATATTGTTATTTTATTATTTGTAGCAATAGCAAATACAGTATTGATTATAATTTTTACAAGAGAAATGATACAACCGTTAAGAAAGCTTTCTCTAGCTGCCAATAAAGTTGCAAAAGGAAATCTAGAGGTAGAGTATCTTCCTATTACATCTAAGGATGAGATTGGTGTTCTAACCTTTGCTTTTAATGAAATGCTAGAGAGTATTAAGATATATATTAAGAAAATTCGTCAGAATATGGAACAGGAAAGTGCCATGAAGGAACGCGAGCTTATGATGGAAAACCATTTAAAAGATGCACAGTTAAAGTACCTTCAAGCACAGATTAATCCTCATTTTCTTTTTAATACATTAAATGCAGGGGCACAGCTTGCTATGATGGAAGGGGCAGACAAAACTTATACTTATGTTCAAAATGTAGCTGATTTTTTTCGTTATAATATAAAAAGCATGGAAGAGGTTACTTTAGAAGATGAATTAGTACAGGTAAAGCATTATATATATATACTAAATGTACGATTTTCAGGGGATATTCATTTTAATATGGATGTGGAGAATTCCTGCAAAAGTGTAAGTATGCCAGGGATGATATTACAACCAATTGTAGAAAATAGTGTAAACTATGGTATAAGTGACATTGATTGGCAAGCAAAGATAGAAATCTCAGCAACAAGAGAAGATGAATATGTATGGTTAAGTATACGTGATAATGGAATTGGCATGGAACAGAAAAAAATAGATCAAATTATGTCAGGTCAGTTAAAAGAAGATGAGATATTCAGTGATTCAAATGGAGTAGGATTAAATAATGTTATTCAACGATTGCGTATGTTTTATAACAAAGAGGACGTTATAGAAATAACAAGTGTTGGAAAAAATATGGGGACAGAAGTAGCTATTAAGCTATATTGGAGAGGGGAAGTATAAATGTATCGAATTATGTTGGCGGACGATGAAGGTATTGTATTGGATGCATTACAGTTCATTATTGAGAAAAATTTTGGAGATTGCTGTGAGATTCAAAAGGCAAAAACAGGAAGAGGTGTAATAGAGCTAGCAGAGGAATTTTTGCCGGATATTGCTTTTGTAGATATACAAATGCCAGGAATAAATGGTATTGAGGCAATAAAGGAGATTCGTAAAAGAAATAAGAATACTATTTTTATAATTGTCAGTGCTTATGATAAGTTTGATTATGCCAAAGAAGCTATTAATTTAGGGGTTTTAGAGTATATTAATAAACCTATTCGTCAAGAAGCTATTGTTGATGTTTTACAAAAAGCAATAAACACATTAGATAAGAAACGTCATAAGAGAAGTAATGATTTAAAGATACGAGAGAAGTTGGAAAATGTGGTTCCGATTATAGAAAGTGGTTTTATCTATTCGATTCTTTTTCAAGAGCATTTTGAAGAGGATACCAATAATTATAAACAGCTGCTAGGGATAGAAAAGTATGAAAATGGATACATGATGGCAATAATCTTTGGAGATGGCCAAGAAGATAAACATATGGTAAATGCAGTAGGTGCAGGAGTAAAGGTACATAAGCATTATTGGGATATACATGAGATGATAAAAGCATATTTTCCTGGAATTGTAGGTAATATCATGGCAAATAAAATTGCGGTCTTTATTCCTTGTGAGGAGACGGTACTGGAATATGAGCAGAGAATACAGATTATTGAGAAGTCACGAGAATTGGCAAGAAAGCTAAGAACCAAGGCAGATGTTGTATTTCGTATTGGTATTGGTTCGGTCAAACCTATGAAAGAAGCAATTGTATCTTATAATGAAGCAATTGACAGTCTGATACAGACAGAGGGAAGTGTTACCCACACAGAAGATAATCCGATAGGATGTGTCTATGCAGAAAGTTATCCGATTGCACTAGAAAAAGCTCTATTTGAAAATGTGGAAAGAGGAGATATTGTAGGTTGTCAGGATATGACAAGGCGCTTTTTTTACTGGATGGAGACTAATTATGGAGAGTACATAGATGATATTCGGTTAAAATGCTTAGAGTTTGTGCTATGGACAGAAAAAAGAGCGTATGAAAATGGTGGTATGACATATCATTTCTTATCTAGAAAGGATTATATGTCGTCTTTAATGGCATGTGCTGATCTGAATGCAATTCAGAAATGGTTTGAAGAGAAAATAAAAACGGCATGTAGGAATGTAAAAGGCAGTAGAAAAGAATCATCACTATCCGTGATTGAGAAAGCGAAGTCATACATAAATGCTCATTTTCAAAAGGATATTTCGCTTGATGAGGTTTCTAGAGAAGTAAATGTAAGTCCTTACTATTTCAGTAAACTATTTAAAGAAGAGACAGGGAAAAATTATATAGAATATATGACAGAGATACGAATTAGTAAAGCGAAAGAATTATTAAGTCAGGGAAATGAGACAAGTATGAAAGAAATTTGTATTTCATGTGGATATCAGGATCCAAATTACTTTAGTAGAATTTTCAAAAAGACAGTAGGCTTGACACCGACAGAATACAGGGAAGGTGTTCTTAAGTCGTAAAAGGGACAGCAGTAAATATTGACAATATAGATGTTATAGTAGAAAGTGGATTTCATCTAAAAGAGGATATATATCTGAATACAAGTTACAAATAGGAAAAAATTGCGAAAATCGTTAGTACAAAACAAAAAAGTACTAGCGTTTTTTTGTATATTTCTCGGTTTACATAAAAGTGTACTATAAATAGCAAGTTATTACAGACAACAATGTGGTATATTCTATTCGTAACAAGTAACTTCCTTATGGGGGGGAAGAGCTTACAATAAAATTTTGGAGGTAACGTATGAAAAAAAGATTATTAAGTATGTTATTGGCAACATCAATGCTAGCAGCAGTTACTACAGGCTGTGGTAGTGCAGAACAGGATGCAAGTACAAATCAGGATGTAAGTGCGGAGCAGGATGTAAGCACACCGGAAACAAGTGAAAGTAAAGGTACAATTGGTGTAGCAATGCCAACAAAAGATTTGCAGCGTTGGAATCAGGACGGCTCAAATATGCAGAAGCAGTTACAGGATGCAGGCTATGTAGTAGATTTGCAGTATGCTAGTAATGATGTAGCAACACAGGTATCACAGATTGAAAACATGATTTCAAATGGCTGTGACTTACTGGTTGTTGCATCGATTGATGGAGAATCGCTTGGAACACCATTAGAGCAGGCAAAAGAAGCAGGAATTCCTGTTATCGCTTATGATAGATTACTTATGAATTCTGATGCAGTTAGCTACTATGCAACGTTTGACAACTACATGGTAGGAACTAAGCAGGGTGAATATATTGTAGAAGCGTTAGACCTTGAAAATGCAGCAGGACCTTTCAACATGGAAGTATTCACAGGTGATCCGGGAGATAACAATGCGAGATTCTTCTATGGTGGTGCAATCGATGTATTACAGCCATACATTGACGCTGGAAAGCTTGTTATTACATCAGGATCTCTTGATTTTGCAGATGTAGCAACAGCAAATTGGTCTTCTGAAACAGCACAGAGTAGAATGGAAGCAATCCTTTCTTCTTACTATGCAGATGGAACAAAGCTTGATGTAGTTCTTTGCTCTAATGACTCTACAGCACTTGGTGTAACAAATGCATTAGAAAATAACTATACTGGTGAGTGGCCTGTAATTACTGGTCAGGACTGTGATATTGCAAATGTGAAAAACATGATTAAAGGAAAGCAGTCTATGTCAATTTTCAAAGATACACGTACTCTTGCAACACAGGTAGTTAAGATGGTAGACGCTATTATGACTGGTGGAGAAGCACCGGTAAACGATACAGAAACTTATGACAACGGTGCTTTGGTAGTTCCAAGCTTCCTTTGTGAGCCTGTATTTGCAGATGTTAATAACTATAAGGAATTATTAATTGATTCCGGTTACTATAAAGAAAGTGATTTACAGTAAAAACATTTTTAATAGGGCAAACCGGATACCATAAGGTATCCGGTTCCCATTTTGAAACGGGAGGGATATTGTGGCAAATACAATATTGGAAATGAAAAGTATTACAAAAACATTTCCCGGTGTAAAGGCATTGGATAATGTAAATTTAAGGGTGGAAGAGGGAGAAATTCATGCACTTGTTGGTGAAAATGGTGCAGGAAAATCAACCCTTATGAATGTGTTAAGTGGAATTTATCCTTATGGAAGTTATGAAGGTAATATAATTTATAATGGAGAAGAGTGTAAGTTTTCAAAAATAAATGATAGTGAAGAAAAAGGAATTGTTATTATCCATCAGGAGCTTGCGTTGATTCCATATATGACAATAGGAGAAAACATGTTCCTTGGAAATGAAAGAGGAAAAAAATATGCCATAGATTGGAATGAAACCTATGGCAAAGCAGATAAATTATTAAAGCAGGTAGGATTAAAAGAATCCTCTAGAACATTAATTAAGGATATAGGAGTAGGAAAACAGCAGCTGGTAGAGATTGCAAAAGCACTTGCTAAAAAAGCAAAACTTCTAATTCTAGATGAGCCGACTGCATCATTAAATGAAAATGATTCAAAGGCATTATTGGATTTGCTCTTGGAATTTAAAAAGAACGGTATGACTTCGATTATTATATCTCACAAATTGAATGAGATTTCTTACGTAGCAGATAAAATTACGGTCATCAGAGATGGTGCTACAATAGAAACGCTAGATAAAACAAAAGATGATTTCTCAGAAGCAAGAATTATCCAAGGAATGGTAGGGCGAGAGTTGACCGATCGTTTCCCAAAACGTCCTAAAAAGGAACCAGGAGATATCGTCATGGAAGTAAAGGATTGGACAGTGTTCCATCCAATTTATACAGAGCGAAAAGTGGTAGATAATGTATCCTTACATGTCAGAAAAGGCGAAGTAGTAGGTATTGCAGGATTAATGGGAGCAGGAAGAACAGAGCTGGCCATGAGCTTATTTGGCAAAAGCTACGGAACTGATATTACGGGCAAAATATATCTCAAAGAAAAGGAAGTACAGCTTGGAAATGTCAAAGAAGCTATCCATAACGGTCTGGCGTATGTTACAGAAGACCGTAAGGGTAATGGATTAATTCTTTCAAATCCAATTAAAATTAATACAACGCTTGCCAATTTAGATGCAATTTCTAAGCAGGGAGTCATTGATAAAGATAAGGAATATCAGATAGCGGTTGATTATAAGAATAAGCTGAAGACAAAATGTCCATCGGTAGAACAAAACGTTGGCAATTTAAGTGGAGGTAACCAACAAAAGGTATTATTAAGTAAATGGATGTTTACCAATCCCGATATCTTGATACTGGATGAGCCAACTAGAGGAATTGATGTTGGTGCAAAATATGAAATTTATTGCATTATTAATCAGTTAATTGAAGAAGGAAAGTCTGTAATCATGATTAGCTCAGAACTTCCTGAGGTATTAGGCATGTCTGACAGAATTTATGTAATGAATGAAGGAAAAATGGTAGGAGAGCTTAGTGCAGAAGAAGCAAGTCAGGAATCCATTATGTCATGCATCATTCAATCTACAGGTAAAGGAGCATAAACTATGTTAAAAGCAAAAGAAATATTAAAAAAATATACGATGGTCTTTGTATTAATCTTGGTCATCATCATGTTTACAATAGGAACCGGAGGAAAAATCTTACTTCCAGCTAACATTAATAACCTTATTGCACAAAATGCGTATGTATTTGTACTGGCAACAGGTATGTTGCTTTGTATTCTAACAGGCGGTAACATTGACTTAAGTGTTGGTTCAGTTGTATGTTTTGTTGGTGCAATTGGTGGTACATTGATGTCGCAGAAAAATGTGTCTATTCCAGTAGCGATTTTGGTTATGATAGTAGTAGGAATCGGAATCGGAATATGGCAAGGATTTTGGATTGCTTATGTAAAAATACCACCATTTATTGTTACCTTGGCAGGTATGCTTGTATTCAGAGGATTATCAAATGTAATCTTGAACGGATTAACAATTTCTCCAATGCCGGATAAATATTTAGCTATTTTCAACAGCTATGTTCCAGACTTCTTTGGAGGAACTAATATGAATATTACCTGTATGTTAGCAGGTGTATTAGCATGTGTCATTTTTATAGCATTGCAGATTAAAAATCGAAGAAATAGGGCAAAGAATGGTTATGAATTAGAACGCTTAAGTGGTGTTATTGTAAAGACCTCTGTGATTTGTGTAGCAGTACTTGCATTTATGTATAAGTTATCCTTACATAAGGGAATTCCATATGTATTACTTTGGGTAGTAGTAATTATTCTTATTTATTCATACATTACATCCAAAACAACTACTGGACGCTATTTCTATGCAGTGGGTGGAAATGAAAAAGCAACAAAGCTGTCGGGTATTAATACCAATAAAGTATACTTCTTAGCATACTTAAATATGGCTTTCTTGGCAGCAGTAGCAGGTATGATTACCATTGCACGACTCAACTCTGCAAACCCAACAGCCGGTACAAACTATGAAATGGATGCTATTGGTTCTTGTTTCATCGGCGGTGCATCTGCATACGGTGGAATTGGTACAGTACCTGGTGTTATTGTCGGAGCAATCCTTATGGGTGTTATTAACCTTGGTATGAACATCATGGGTGTTGATGCTAATTATCAGAAGGTTGTAAAAGGGCTTGTATTACTTGCAGCCGTTATCTTTGATGTAGTATCTAAGAAAAAGCAGTCATAATAATGCATAAAATATGCTTATTTAAAAAACTCCTTAAAGAAATCTCCTCTAAGTAAGACTTAGGGGAGATTTTAGTTTGTATAAACTTTGTTGTATTCGAATCAAAGCTGTTGCACAATTTCTGTACATCTCTTATAATTCATAGTAAAAGAAAGATTATGTAAACAAAGAAAGAGCAGATGAGGAAAATGGACATAAAAGATATATGCAATGCTGGTGGAGATATATTAAATGCCGTAGCAGATGCAATTAATCGGAATGATTACGCAGGTCTTAGTGATAAAGTAAGCAATACAGTAAATCAGGTGGTTGAGCAAGTAAAGGAAGAGGTGCAAAAGGAAGTACAAAAAAATTCCTTTCATGCGCAGAATCAGACTATAAAAAAACCACATAATGATAACCGGTATAGAAATTACACACCATATAATGAGAATAGGCAAGAACTGGTTCAGATACCAATTCAAAAGATTATAAATCAAAAGCCAGCTGGAAGAATTTTAGGTGTCATTCAGCTTGTTAGTGGTATTGTTTTTACCACTGGATTTGGCATTGCCGGTTTGGTAATGTTGATTTTATTAGCAACATTGGGTAATGCTATTTTTCTAATTTTAACCGTTATTTTTGGAGCAATTACGTTTGGCAGTATATCGAATATTGTTCGTGGTAGTAAGAAAATAGGACTTGTAAATCGATTCCGTCATTATGCGAGAATGATTGGAAATAGAAGCTTCATTGCCATTGATGACTTGGCAGATATGACAGGAAGAAAGAAAAAGAAGGTTTTGCGAGATTTAAAGCTGATGACAGAAAAGAGAATGTTCTTACAAGGTCGACTTGATGCAGGAGAAACAACCTTTATGCTTACCGATGAAGCGTATCAACAGTACCAGCAAGCAGAGCAAAGTCGTAGAAACAGAGAATTACAGGAAATTTTTCAAAAGCAGCAAAAAACAGAGCAGCAGAAACAGAATGTACAACAACAAAGTAAGCAGAATCAAAAGACCTATAATTCAGAAGTGGAAAAAATTCTGGCAGACGGAAAATCCTATATTCATACGGTTCGTGAATGTAATGATTTGATTCCAAATGAAGAGGTGTCTCATAAGCTCTACAAGCTTGAAGCGGTAATGAAACGAATTTTTGAGCAGGTAGAAAAGCATCCGGAAAGTGCAGAAGACCTGCATAAACTTATGGACTACTATTTGCCAACAACCATAAAGCTGTTGAATGCTTACGTTGATTTGGACAAGCAGGAAATTGCGGGAGAAAATATTTCAGCGACTAAGAAGGAAATAGAAGATGTTCTCGATGTAATTAATGTAGCATTTGAAAAACTTCTTGACAGTATGTTTGAAGATACGGCATGGGATATTTCTTCAGATATATCCGTTATGAAAACGATGCTGGCACAAGAAGGATTAACAGAAAATAACGATTTCAAACAAAATACCAAATAAAAAAAGAGAGAGTATGAGAAAGGTAAGGGTATTAACATGACAGAGAATTTTGAAGAATTTGCAAAAACAGCGGCAGCTATGAGTGTAACACCATCTTTGGTATTTGACAGTGTGGCAGAGGAGGCACAGCTTCCGGTAGAAGAGCCAAAGCAGGAGGTTTTGGATGATTCCATGCTCAATGATGAAGAGAAAATGATGGTAGAATCCTTTGCAGCACAGATTGACTTACACAATTCCGGTGCTATTTTACAGTACGGAGTAGGCACACAGAAGAAAATGGCGGATTTCTCGGAAAAAGCATTAGAAAATGTGCGCACGAAGGATATGGGAGAAGTAGGCGATATGATAGCCGGACTTGTTACAGAGCTGAAAAGCTTTGATGCAGAAGAAGAATCCAAGGGATTATTTGGTCTGTTCAAAAAGAGCGAGAATCGTTTAAATGCATTAAAGGCAAAATACAATAAGGTAGAAACAAATGTGAATGATATTGTAAAGGTGTTAGAGGGACATCAGATTCAGTTATTAAAAGATGTTGAAGTCTTAGACCGCATGTATGCCATGAACCTTTCCTATTTTAAGGAATTGTCCATGTATATCCTAGCAGGTAAGAAGAAGCTCATGGAGATCCGTAACACACAGCTAAAAGAGCTTCAGAATAAAGCTACCTTAAGTGGATTGCCGGAGGATGCACAGGCAGCCAAGGATTTAGCAAACCTTTGTGATCGTTTTGAAAAGAAAATCTATGATCTCGAGCTTACCAGAACCGTATCGGTACAGACCGCACCACAGATTCGTATGGTGCAGCAGTCAGATACCGTTATGGCAGAAAAGATTCAGTCTACCATTGTAAATACCATTCCATTATGGAAGAATCAGATGGTAATTGCCATTGGAGTAGAGCACTCCACACAGGCAGCAAGAGCACAGCGTGAAGTTACCGATATGACCAATGCTTTATTAAAGAAGAATGCAGATGCTCTAAAGGTAGCGACCATTGAAAGTGCCAAGGAAGCAGAACGTGGCATCGTAGATATGGAAACCTTGAAGCATACCAACCAGACCTTGATCTCTACACTTGATGAAGTACTCAAGATTCAGACAGAGGGCAAGGAAAAGAGAAGAGCTGCGGAAGCAGAGCTTGCGGATATGGAGAATCAATTAAAAGGAAAGCTGCTTGAGATGTCAAGAGCATAAAAAAGTGCAAATTCATATATCATAAAAAAAGAGGCAGAAATGCCTCTTTTTGTAAGAAGACAGAGGAGAAGACCATGAAAGACAGAATGAAGTTAGCTAGTTTTATAAAATATATGGTAATAACGGTGATTTTGATTGCGATAGGAATATTTGGACTTTCTATTAATGTAGGGCAGAGCATACAGGCACAAACTGTACATAGATTTGTGTTAGGAGCTATTATGTTTATTGCTTTGTATTTTCTTGGTGGAAAAGAAGCATTAACATGGAAGAAAAAGAGTACGAGGTATATGCTGTTGTTAAGTGCTTATCACTTGTTATTTTCTTTGATTACAGCAATAAGTACATATATGGATGGTCCCAAAGTAGTAAAAAGTGATTGGTTGTTCGTCGTGCTTTCTAATTTAGTATTAGCTTTTTGTGTCGGATTATATGAAGAAGGATTTATGAGAGGTATTTTTCTAAATGGTCTTATCAAGATATTTCCCAATACAAAAGTAGGATTATGGCTGGCAGTTATCATCAGCTCCTTTCTTTTTGGATTTATTCATGTCATGTGGTACATACCTTATATTGGGATAAATCCGGTATCAATCATAATACAAATGGCTAGTAAAACAATAGCGGCAGGAGCAATTGGTATGCTGCTTGCAGCTATATATTTAAAAACAAAAAATATATGGACATGCGTAATTGTTCATGGATTAAATGATTTTTTTATATTTTTACAAGAAGCATTTTCAAGGCTTGGTTCAACAATGCCAACAGCAGATTATGTACATGTACATATGGAAATGACTCAGCAACAGATTTTTTCAAACCTGCATGTAATTTTAATATTGTTACCTAATATCATCATTGCTATCTTAGTAATAAGAAAGCTCAATCCTAAGGAATGTGTATTCTGGAAGTAGTCCTACGATTGTAATATTAAATGGCATACGAGAAGAGTAATTATTATACTTGTAATTATTATACTTTGAATTATAATAATTGATATAAGGTTAATAATATGTGTTGGAGGTAATTCCATGTCAAAATTTATAAATCGCAAAAAAGAATTGGAAACATTAAGAAAAGAATACAACAGAAAAGAAGCCTCCTTTGTCGTTATATATGGAAGAAGACGTGTAGGAAAAACGTCATTAATCAAGGAATTTTGCAAAGATAAGA
>JAXJRB010000007.1:0-4328 GCA_036310845.1 Lachnospiraceae bacterium
TCCACATAGACATTCGGACTAAAGGCCGGTTGTCCACTATAATCAAAATTCCATTCTGTAGAAGAAAGCGTTTCAAACGCATAAATCTCCTTGACCGGATAGTCTTTTCCTATTGGTCTCGTTGCTGTCAAAACTGCTCTAGCTGTATATTGATGGTCAATATTCAAATCGCCACTATAATGTGTATAGATTATCTCCGGACGAAGCTCACGAACTTTTTTCTCTACTTCCTTCACAATATCCAACAAATCTACCTGATCAAAGCGATTATCCGGAAAATCTGCAAAGAAGACATCTTTATAACCAATGGCTTTTGCACTTTCCATCGTATTCTGGTGAAGCTCCTTTACCACTTCCTGGCTGATATCTTCTCTTTTCTCTCCACGAGAAGTTTGTCCTTCTCCTAAAATAATGGCATATACCTCATCACCACAAGCCGCATGCTTTGCTGCTGTTCCACCAACTCCCAGAATCTCATCATCTGGATGAGCTGCTACTACTAACACTGTTTTCATATATTAATTCCCATGCCTTTCCTACACCTGCAAACTTTGGGCTGCAGGCACAAATTTGCGTATGAAAAATTTATTTTTCATACTATTCACGCCTTTCTGATATCTACCTAATTTACAGATGCACAATACATTTTCTCTCTATACTTCACTACGCTTCTTAAATATTACTTTCGCTTCCACAATGTCTCCATTTTCTGACAAGACCGCATTCTCAAAGCTCAAACGATACTCACCAAACTCAATATATGCCCTTGGATATCCTTCTGCATCAAGCATTCGAATATAATCGTAAATTTTATCCAATTCCATATCCGATGTTATCTCTCCATCTTTCTCAGTCCTACGTTTGAAAAGCACAGGCTCTCCTGTTTGCTCTACAGGCTCCAAACGCTCTTCCAAGAATTTTGGTATCATTTCTTTAAAAATCACATCCGAACAGCGAACAAAAATCTCCTGCGCAGAACCCTCTAACGTCAAAGGCTTTTTCATATAAACAGGACCACCATCTATCGTTGAAGTGACCTTGATAGCTGATATCTTTGTCTCTTTATAACCCCTAACAATTAAATTTTGTAAAGGACTTCCGCCTCTTCCATATGGTAAATCAGTCATATGAAATACAACACAATTCCAATTCTGTGTAATCTCATCCGGAACAATATAGGACCAATGAGGCATTAGGATATAATCCGGTGCAAACGCTTTCACATTTTCTATTGTAAACTCTTCCTTTTTTGTATATATTACAATCTCATGGGCACCGGCATACTTTTCCTGCAATGCTTTTGCTCTTTCTATATTCCAGGATTTAATCGTTGCAATGACTATCTTCATGCCTAATCACTCTATCCTTCCTAGCTTCTGATTCTCTTTATAAACTCTAGATATTGTTCCTTTTCGTCCATATCGTAGCCACACTTTTCAAATGCTTTGGCAGATGCAATATTGGCATGCTTTACCTGTCCCTTGCAATAGATAACATCCATTCGCAGTTCTCTAAGCTTCTCCTCCGCCATCAAAATCATGCGTGTTCCATAGCCCTGACCACGTTTCTCTGGATCAATACTATAATCTATCAATGCTTCTCCGTCCTCAATAGACAAACGTATCTGTCCAATATTTTGAACTTCTCCCGCATTATTCGTACTACATAAGATATATTTCAAAACATCTCGGTCTGCCAACATTTTCACAAACCATGCACGATGTGTCTCGTATGGTATCTGTTCCGTATGAAATGCATTCTGTCTTGTCACAGGATCATTTGCCCACTGAAATAATAAATCAATATCTTTTCCTGTTACCTCTCGTAATGTTAAACCCATTACCATTTACCTCATAAAAATGGAATTCTATACTTAACTTGTTTTAAACTAATTTAAATCTTCTTCTCTTAAAGGTGTTCCTGCTTTGAGAGCCCTATTAGCAGACTTTCCCAGCACTTCTTTATAGAATTTTGGCTTCATACCATATGCCGGACGAATACTTCTGATATTTTCTGGCGTCAAAACCTCGCCCTCTGCAATATCCTTCACCACAAATAAAGAACGACGGAAGCAAGCATTTGATTCCTCTTGTTTTGACACACCATAAGTCACAACACCTCTTGCCTTTTCTACTTCTCGTACCTTTTCAATCATTTCCTTAAATTCCTGTGGTTCCATAGAAAACGTAGAATCCGGATTCTTTATTTCTCTGCTGACACAAAAATGCTTCTCAATAATCGTTGCTCCCATTGCCACTGCCGTTGCTGCACTAAAATACCCTAGAGAATGATCAGATAGCCCTACAGGAATACCAAATCGCTGTTTCATATCCACGATTGTTCCAAGATTCATTTCCTCTACCTTCGCCGGATATGCACTCGAGCACTTCATAATCGCAAGCTGATGATTGCCCTGACTATAAATTGCATCCATTGCCTCTTGAATCTCCTCTAAGGTTCCCATTCCAGTTGACATAATGATTGGTTTTCCCTTTGATGCAATATACTCTAATAGTGGAATATCAACCAATTCAAAAGATGCAATCTTATAAAAAGGCATCTCTAGTTCCTCCAAAAAATCAACGGATGTCTTATCAAAAGGAGTAGATAGGAAATCAATTCCAACCTTTCTTGCTTCATCACGAAGTTCTTTCTGCCATTCCCAAGGGGTATAGGCTTTTTGGTACAGGCTATATAAATTTTCTCCTTCCCAGGTTCCCTTGGAAATATTGAAATATTCATTATGGCAATCAATTGTCATCGTGTCCGGTGTATATGTCTGAATCTTGATACAATCCGCTCCGATTTCCTTGGCTGCATGAATAATTTCCTTAGCATGCTCAATACTTCCTGCATGATTTCCTGACATCTCTGCAATAATATACGCCGGATAACCATCTCCAATTCGTCTGCCATTTACTTCTATATACTTTGTATTCTCCATTGTCGTAACGATACCTTTCTTTTATACTGCAACACCATATCTTCTATAAGCCACGCAGAATTTTATATTTCATCTCTGCTATTTTCCAATCTTCTATTGTATCAATATCCTGTACACTACTCTCATCCTGTACAAACGGGACAACATTCTTCATCCAGATTGCCTTCTGTTCCAAAAAGCTCTTGGTATTCAAGCAATAAAACTGTCCGCAATCATGATAAAAAGGCTCAAGGTCCTGTGAGCGAAGTTTCATATTCTCAGGCCACTTTGGTTCTAATCGATTATCATGAATCACAACACAACGCTGTGGCGGAAAAGAAAACTTCACAACAGGAATGCAGGCATCTGCTTTTTCCTGTTCCAATAACATCATGGCTGTTTTTATGGCATTTGCTGTCACAAACGGTGCTGTGGGATAAATGCAACACATCTGCTCAAAGCGCTTTCCTATTCTATCATAAGACTCTAGTACTTCTGCAAGAACTTCTGCTGTTGTTGCATAATCGTTGGAAGTATCCTCACTTCGAAAAAACGGAACATGGGCTCCTGCTTTTCTTGCTACCTCGGCAATTTCTTCATCATCCGTAGATACCATTACCTCTTGAAACATCTCTGACTGTAAAGCTGCTTCAATACTATATTCAATAATTGGCTTTCCTAGGAACGGTTTAATATTTTTCCTTGGAATTCTCTTACTTCCGCCTCTTGCGGTAATAATTGCTACATTTTTCATATTTTTCCCCTATCCTGCTAATCTTTAAATTTCTTGCGCCTATCTGCCAAAGTAATGGTCGACTATGGCAAAATATCACTTCATTACGGCAATTTCTTATTACCCAAAAAAGCCCGTGGGTATTTCCCTCCGGGCTTTGTCTTTTCTATTTACGATAGTATGCTACTATCTTCTTTACTGCATTAATTACATCTTCCACATCCTGATCTGTCATACCATAGTACAACGGAAGACTTAGCATCTCATCGTACAGCTTCTCGGCGTTTGGACAGATTCCCTTCTTGTAGCCCAGCTTCTCATAATATGGATGATAATATACAGGGATGTAATGTACATTACAGCAGATATTTTCTGCTCCTAATGCTTCAAAAAATCCTTTTCTGTCAATAGCTAGCATCTCTGGTCTGATTCTAAGAATATAAAGATGTCTTGTTGTATCAGACTCCGGTATCTCATGTTGTACAAAAAGCTCAGGAATTTCAGCAAATGCCTCATTATATCGCTTTACAATCTCTTTTCTTCTTGCACTGAACAGCGGGAGCTTGTCCAACTGACTTATTATCAATGCGCATTGAATATCTGTTAATCGGTAATTATATCCTAAATCAATCTGTTCATAGTACCAAGGTCCATGTGGTTCCTTTTCTAAAA
>JAXJRB010000008.1:0-10140 GCA_036310845.1 Lachnospiraceae bacterium
ATATTTGTATTTCAGAGATATATTTTTATTGAACAATGATGATTTCGCAGTGCGTACACGGTGTGTACGACGAGAAATCAGAAGCAGTTCAAGGAAAATATAGCCTGAAAGACATATAGTAAAAAGATTCCGAGAGTACATTAGAGGGAAAAGGAGAGATAAAGACAGAATGGAAGATATTAGGATTATCGTTTTAAGTGAAGAAAATATACAAAAATATGAACATCTGATACCGGACAGACTTCAATCAGCCAAAAAAAATGAAAATATGATTGCGCTTGGAGTATTGGGGCCGGAAGAAATAAGTATGGGAATTGCTGTTTTTCGTGAATATATGCACTATATGGAATTGGTTTGGATTTACATAGAGCCGGAATTTAGAGGTATGGGATTAGGAAAAGCGTTGATAAACAGAATGGAAAAAACCTTATCTGATTCAAAATACTTTATAGGTATTTTTGCGGATTATCAGGAAATACAGAATTGGGAAATGGATTTGCTGTTTGCGAGTCTGGGTTATGAAAAGGAATTAAAAGAATGGCCATTATATAAGATGAACTTATCGGATGTCAGGACTTTGAGTAATTATACGGATAAGGCAAATCAGGCAGAAGAAAGAAAAGAATTATGCAAAATATCAGAATGTAGTGCCACAATGAAAAAACATTTTTCTTTTATGCTTCACAACGATAAAGAAATTAATTTTGTGGAATTTCCGATTAATTGGGCGAATTATGATGATGAAATAAGCTGTTTGTATATTCATAAAGGAGAGATTATAGCAGCTTTATTATTAGAAAACAAAAACGGAAAGATAGTAATTGAATATGCATATGCCAAAACGAATCCGTATGTATTTCCGATTATGCTGGCATATTCCTATGAAAAAGTTAAGAAACAATATCAGAATACAGATCCTGAAATAACACTTACAGCGTTTGACAGTAGTGTTGAAAAGCTTTTGCAAAAGCTTGTACCCGGGGCATGGAGATTGGATATGGTTCATGCAGAAAAAAGGTTGCCCAGGGGATAGAGGAAAAGGAGGTACAAAATGGATTTTTTAGAAAAGAAAAAAACGCAAGTCGAAGAACAACTGGTTTTTAATCAGATAGAGGAAAATGAACAAGCAAATGTACCGATGGAAGAACCTTGTTATAATATAAATCGTGAACAGCAAAAAGGTGCAAGAGAAAAGGCACTAGAAGATGTCAAGAAAATGCTTTCGTTACAGGATTCGTTTGCTATTGAGTATAAAGGGATGAATCTGGAAGAGTCGAAGCAGGAATTAGAAAAGGATGAGGAATATAATAGTAAGATTTCTTATCTTGAAGCAGAAGAAAAAGAATTAGAAAAACTGAATGAAAAATATGAGATAAAAGAAGAAGTAAAAAACGAGGATACAGTTCAGTGCGCAAGAGTTGATATCTTTAAGGCATATTATCGAAATCAATACGGTGATGTGGGAGAACAGATTAAGCAAAAGCAGGAACAAAAGAATAGCTTGAAGCAACGAAAAGCACAAAAAGAACAAACGATTGTTGACAGAATTGCGGAATATAAAACAAAATCTGCAGAAGAATTAGAAACAAGACGAAGCAAGATAAATGAGAAGTTTGAAAATGAAGCAACGTCTTCCAAAAATAAAAAAGAAAAAGGACGTAAAAAAGGAGCTGCGCTTAAAGAAAGCGGAGCAATCGGAGCAACAGAAGAAACCTATGCTATGCTCAAAGATATGAATGAGCAACAGAAAAAAGTAAATAAATGGAAAAAGAAGCATCCAAAGATAAAGCCGGAAGAAATTGAACTGACAGGAAAAGAATTTGCAGTAGTATTTAAAAATAAGAGCGGTAGTGCACTCAATATAAAGGCAGTGCAGGAAAAAATTGCAAAGTTGTTTATTAAATCAAATGAAAGTACCGGCGAAGAGTCTTTGAAATATAAGACACATGCAGAAATGCTGTTAAAAGTGTTAAATGTAGTAAGTGCTGCAAATGGTATAGAATTTGATGGCGAGAGCTATAACCTTTTTAAGAAAGAGGATAAAACGGCGGCCGAAAAGGTAGAGTATGCAAATGCGGTATATGCTTCCGTCATGGCTGAATATCAAGAGAAAGTTAGTATGATAAAAGAAGGCGTGATGGTGTACGGAGAGGAGCAAAAGACAGAACAGAAGAAAAAGCAAAATGAAGAAGCAGAGAATAATAATGCAGAGATAAATAAGGAGCAGAATCTTGAGAAAGATAAAGAAATCTTTACAAGAATCATGTCAGGACTTCAGAAGAAAGACGAAAAGCAAAAGGATGCAGTACCGGAAAAAATATGGGATGCAGCTATAAATATCTGTTCCAGTTATGACCATTCTAAGTATGCAGAGAAAGAAGATGCTCTTTTAGCAAGAAAGCAAGATTTGCAAAAAGAAACAGAATTTATGAACAGACTTGCAGTAGGAGATGTTTCCGGTGTATTTAAGTTTACCGTTGATAAGCTTGCGGAATTATCCAAGCAAGGTATTACAATTGAAAAATGCATAAATCAGACAGAGATAGAGAAAAATCCGGAAGGATATACCAAATTAGCTTCTGTTATTAAGGTAATGAATCATCTCAGAAAAAATCTGAATGACGATAATATAGGAATTGTATTGGGCAATACTTCATTTTTCAAGGATAAGACGGCATTGATGGAAAGTCTGCTCACGATTTCTAATCTTGCGGATTATGATAATTATTTAGCCCGTGCCAAGGAGTTTAAGTCTTTAGATGAAAGACAGCAGAAGGCGTTCAAAAATCGTGAATACCGTATGCAACGCAGAAATGAAAGATTAAAATTAGAATTCTTTGAAAATGTAGAAAAAAAAGGAACGGACGAAGTTAAGTTTTCGGATATGCAGTCAGAGGATTTGGAGACAAAACTGGAAGACAGTGCTTTGACGGATTTGTTTGATGAGAACGTAAAAGAACTTCAGGATTATGTGGATGAGTTAAAAGCCAAAAAAGATGAAATTGAAAGACAAAAGGATAAGTTTCATCTTATTACGGAAATCGGAAGCGCTGTTAAGATGTTCATGACAGCTTCTGCCATGAAGAAGATAAATAAGAAAAGAATGAATGATTCTACACAAAATGTAGAAGAAATGAAGAAGAGAAAGGATGAAGCGAAGCCTTTAGAAAAGGATGAGAAGAAGGAAAAGGCATTAGTAGAATTCCGAAAGAATTTAAAGACATATGGTGCATACGCAGGGCAAAGAGACATTCTTGAGAAAATGACTGCAAATATGAAAGATATGTCAGACGAAGAAATCAGACAAAAAGTGGAAGAGATTATGGCTTTACGTTCGAATTCAAATGCGAAAAATGAATTTGAAAAATATCTCAAAAGTAAAGGCAAGGATTTGTATCAATTAGAAATCGAGAGACAGATTGTGCTGGCAAAAATGGATTATGCAGAAGGTCAGGAGGAAGCAAAGGAAGAAGCAAAACTCAGATATTTAGCATATCGTAAAGTTTACCAGGAAAAATATGAGAAAGATAAAAAATGGGATGAGAAAAAAGAAATTGCAGAATTAGCAAAAACAAATTCATTCTGGGGTAAAATATTTGGTACAGATATTCGAACCGATTATGCCAATAAAGTAAACCTTGTTGAGAAAAAAATTAAGGAACAGGATAAAAAGGTTGATGAAAACGGAGAGGAGATTGTAGAACAAGGTACGGCGTATGGCGATCTGCTATCCTATTTCAAAGGCAGTTATGAAAGGCAGAAAAAAGATGCGCAAAATGCATATGCTAAAGTCAAAGATTTTATGAAAGAGAATAAAGATGACTTTGAATATATCATGGCTCGCCTTACAGATGAAGAGATAGCACTTTATCTGGAAAAAAGGGATGAAAAACTATTGGCAATATCGGACCACATAGAAGACATATTAGAAAATTCACAAAGATTACTGGCAGAAAATATGGAGAAGTATCTTGAGCAGTATAAGGATGATGGTGATTTTAATGAATTAGAGGGTATGCAAGAGTATGTGGAACTAAATAGCAGTCTTAAGTCAATCCTTGAGATACGAAAACAGGAAGGACAGGAAGAATTTGCAGAAGAGATGCTTCAGGAAGTTCTGAAAAAGAATGAATCAATTGCCATAGGACATGTTGATGCGCAAAGAGAGCAAATGCAGAAGATAAATGCCGATTGGGAAATGATACAAAAGCGGATTGCGGATGCGGAAGATGTTTTAAAAGATGAAAAAGAAGAAGCCGATATAAAAGAGACGGAAGAGGATATTTTAGAGAGCGCCCAAGAAGCATATGAAGCAAATAAAAAATATACCAATGCATGTTTTGCAGTGCCTGTGAAGCAGTCCTTAAAGGATAAGGCAATAAATAAAGCAGATAGCTTTATGAATGGGGATAAAAACGAGCAGGGAATAAAGGATAACAAGGTAAATAATCTTTTTGTGGAACATGAGCTTATCAAGAAATATCGTACAGATTCTGAAAAACTAATGAAGGAAAAGGATCAGAAGGGTGAATTCGGATTAAGCTATAATACGCTTGCGATTCAAAATTTCCTTACGGATAATTCAGAAGAGAAATACGAAAAGGTTCAGGCAGAAAATCTCTTTGATAAGAAATATAATAAGAAAAAAGATGATTATCAGTTAAAACAGGATGATTTTAAGATGGCAGTGATGCATGATCAAAAGGGCATTACTACAATCAATTTCCAGAGGCTGATGTATAAGCGTAATAAACTTATGGAATGGGTTAAGGCGCATAAGCATCTGGAAGTAAAAGAGAACGGAAAGTGGTATAAGGATATTTGGGATAATGCCCGTTCCCTGCAACAACAGAAATATGACAGACGTTTGGAACGTTTGGAAAAGCTGAATAATTATCTGAAATGTTATAGCGAGGCAAATGGCGTTGACTTTGTAACAGGTGAATTGTTCTGTGAAAGCGGCATGGCTGAAGAAGAGATTATTATCAAAGTTAAAAAGGCAAACTTATATTTATCACAGGCAATGACTGATATGTGGTCATATTTAAAGAATCCGGATGTAGATATAGAAGAAGCAGAAGAACCTGAAGCGGAAAAAGAACAAGAAGAACAAGATAAATCCGTTCTTGATAAATTGAAAGAGAAATGGGAGAAGATTTCATCACAGGAAAAAGAACTTTTGGAACCATATTCAAATCAGCAGTCAATAGAAATGAATGCTCTGTTGGAATGGTCAAAAGGAAAAGAAGTTTCCGGTCTGGAGCATAAAGCAAAAAAGAGAACAGCACATTTCACCGGAGAACTGACAACAAAAATTATGGAATGTCAGGCCGCAGTAAAGGCAGGTGTCGGTATTGCTACGGTAACGGATAAGAAATCAGAGCAGTCTGAAAAGGCTATGGGTGGCCAGATACAGAGTGAAGGGTCAGTAACAGTATTATCCATGGAATTTCTTTCAAAATATCAGACAAAACTAAAAGGAATGGAAGCAAGTGCTTTTGCAAAGGGCAAGCTTGAAGTTGGAAAAGCAAGTGCAAATGCAAATCTAAAGGCAACCATATTAAATGAAAAGGGAGAACTTGATCCGCATGTACAGTTAGCACTTGGAGCTGAATTAGCATTGGTTAATTTGGAAGCTAATGTAGGCGGTCAGATTCTGGGTGTTGGTTTAGAAGCAGAGATAGGTCTGATGGTAGGTCTTGCAGCAAGATTTAATGTTGAAATTGCAAACGGAGTTTTTAAGCTTGATATGAAAGCTGCATTAGGATTAGGATTTTCTTGTGAATTACAGTTTGACTTTAGCGGATTATTAGATAAGATTAAAGATGTAGCAAAGTCAAAATCAGTTAAAGCAAAAGACTTGGTAGTTGATACCCTGATTAACCTAGGCGTTGGAATTAATTCGGATTTTGTTAGAAATCATCTGCTGGAACAGGTTAAACAGATTGACTTTGATATTATGCAGTTTGAACGGGAAGAAGAACAGCAGCAACAACAGCAACAGGTCGTAGAACAGAATAACAAAGAAAAAACCAAAGAAGATAAGGGAGGAAATTAATATATGGAAATTAAAAATATTTTACCGGTTGGAACAGTTGTTACATTAAAAGATGTTGATGTAAATATCATTATTTCAGGATATTGTTCTGTATCAGAGAAGAATCCGGAGTATACATGGGACTATTCAGGTTTCTTATTTCCGATAGGATACATTGGCGAGGAAAGCATTGTGTCTTTTGATACAGAACAGATTGAAAAAGTAATTACTTATGGCTTCCAGGATGAGGAACAGTTACGTTATATGGAAGAATTTAAGAAGATATTGGCAACAATTGAAAAGAATGGTAAGGAGGCATAAAGATGTTAGAACAGGTATTACCGGTAGGAACAGTAGTATTACTGACAGGAGAAACAAAGAGACTTATGATATTGGGCTATCAGCAGAGAACCGTAAAGGAACCGGATAAGGTATATGATTATATTGGATGTACTTACCCGGAGGGCTTTTTAGGTGTTGAAGAGATGCTTGCGTTTAATCATTCCGATATTGCACATATTTTTGCGTTAGGATTACAAAATGAAGAACAAATAGCATTTCGTGCAGAGCTCGAGCAACAATTAGATAAGCAAAACTTGAGAAAATAATGTTATTCCTGCCTGGCTGTAATGTCAGGCAGGCTTGTGAGAAAGGAGAAATATTTGGGAATGAAATCAAATGTTTATGTATTAAAAGGGTGTGAAGATGATATAAAATTCATTTCCAATGAAATTGAGAAGGTTTCGGACTATAATCATTTAGAACGTAAAAAGGTAGTACAGCTCTTGTTGCTGTCAGAAGAGCTAATTGGTATTCAAAAAGGAATATTAGGTTTTACCAAAGGTGAGTTTTATATTGAAAATGACGGAAATGAATATAGACTTTGCCTTCATTCAGATATATTTACTGATGTATTAACACAAGAACGATTTGTAGAAATATCCAATAAAAATGAAAATATAGCAGTAAAAGGAATAAAAGGGAAAATACGATATGTAGTGAATTATTTGATGAATGCTAATGTAGATATGATGCCGGATTTTGATTTGTTTAATTCGCAAAGCAGTTATCATTGTTATGCTACACCAACGACATATGATAAAGTATGGTCGTTAGAAGGTTACAAGGATGGAATAGCAGAAGGAACAGAAGTATGGGATGAAATGGAACGTTCTATTGTGGCGAAGCTTGCTGATGATGTGATTGTTGGAGCAACAGCAAAATATATTGATTTAATTGTTGTAAAAAGATTTGATTAAGTGTAGAGAGGAGAATGGAAGATGAATATTAAAAAGATGATAAATGGGGAAATACTCACCTTGTATGTGGCAGGAAGAATTGATACTACAAATGCAAAAGAGTTTGAAGATGTTATTAATTCTGAATTGAAGGATATAACAGGTCTGATTATGGATTTTGCGGAATTAGAATATATTTCAAGTGCGGGATTGCGAGTATTATTAATTGCAATTAAGCAGATGAAAAAACAGGGAAGTATGAAGATTGTTCATTCAAATGAAATGGTAAAGGAAATTTTTGAAGTCACAGGTTTTGCTGATTTAGTAGAAGTGGAGTAAGTTATGAAAAGCAAGCGCTTTTGTGTTTTTGCCGGCATGATGTTGGCGGTGTTCTTTGTTGTTTTTATGCATTGGATTGGCGAAGTAAGAAACCAATCCCCGTTAGAGGACGAGTACTCGTTTGAATCAGTAAGTGAAGTGGTACTTGGCAAGCATGGGAATACCTATGTGATTGATCATGGGAAAAAGACACTACTTGTATTAGATGAAAGGAAGCAGTTAATTCGGAAAATTTCAAGCGGAAGTAATGATTCGGATTTCTTTTATGCGGCCAGAGTATGTGATGATGCAGAAGGAAATATCTACGTTGCAGATATGATTTTTGGAAATCAGGGAAACCGGATTGAAAAAGAACGGATTATAAAAATAACCGAGAATAAGAAAAGCGTTTTGTATGAGTGCGACTATTCGAATTGTGAGCATCCACCATTCCAATATGGGGATATTTTGGATTTGCAGGAAAAGGATGGGGAGATATTTTTTCTCAAAAAGGAAGAAGATGGAATCGCACTATATCGAATAACAGAAAAGGAAAGCCCAGTAGCAGAAAGAGTAACAAAGGTTGAAGCAGACTATTATATCAGTGATGCAACCTATGATGTGATAACGGATACCATTATTATTACAACGAGACTTGGTGAAATATATCAATATGAAACAGCAAAGGCTGGCTGGCAACAGATTATGGGATATGCACCGGGACAAATACCGTGGAATGTGACAGCAATTGCGGGTGAAGTGTATTATTCAGACCTTGGTCAGAGTGGGATTGGCCATTATTCCATGGATTCCGGAGAAAAGCCGGAAATGGTATATCAAAACGATAATATTTTGTATGCACTTGCGCTATCTGCGGATGGAAAGACAGTTACTGCAACGGATAATACAAATTTTGTTTATTTAGACACAGAATCATATACAGGACAACTATGTGAAAGGGTAGTGGTTGGAAATAGGGTAAAAGTAATTGTATTTTGGATAGTTACGATTGCGGTTGTAATAGGTGAACTATTCCTGGTGAGTGTTTTTATAATAAAATTTGTTAAAGCAATCAAAGATAAGGCAGCTTTTAGCAGAATTGCACTTGTAGTAGCTTCTTCTGCTCTTATGACAGTGATTGCTTCTTATTCTTCAATTTCTGAGTTAATGGCAAGAAGTGATGAGCAGACAGGCAATAATATGAGGATATTTGCCGAAAGTCTATGTCAGCAGATTGATATGAAACAGTTGCAAAAGCTGGATGATGTATCCGATTATCACTCAGAGACTTACAATCAGATAAAAGCGAAGTTGGACAAGCTGATTGAGATAGGGTATCAGAATGAAACGTATTACTATTATGTTATTTATACAACAGACGGCATTAATATTAACTGCGTGATGGATTACGAAGATACGACAGTGTGTGGACAGCCATTATTTGAATATGGTGATAATGAATACACAATGGTATTAACAACAGGGGAAGAATACACAGTTAGTGAAGTTAGTTCATATGGTGCATGGACGTTTATGTTATTGCCGGTAATTGATGAAAATGGGAATGTGATAGCAGCTTTAGAGGTAGGCTTAAATCAGGACCAAATGGTAACAGAGAAAATGGAACTGATTAGGGAAAATATTATTACTGTATTGTGTAGTTGTGGTGTACTTATTATGCTTATCCTTGAGTGTATTTTTGCTATTTCATTTTATGAAAAGAGAAAGCAAATACCAAAAGAAATGCGTGATATTACACAGCAGATGCCGATACGAATTATGGTATTTCTTGTGTATGTGACAGATTCCATGCAGGATGCATTTATTGCGATTTTGTGTTCGAGGCTGTATTCAGATACATTACCGATTTCAAAGGAATTGGCAATAGCACTTCCGATGTCATTACAGCTCCTGGCAGCAGCACTTTTTTCGGCTTTTGGCGGAAGATTAGCAGGAAAATATGGTATACGAAAGCTTATGCGTGTAGGTCTGGCTAGTCAGATGGCAGGCTTTCTTATGTGCATACTGATACCCGGATATGAAGGGATTTTAATAGGAAAGCTATTTATCGGTATTGGATTGGGAACGGTTTATGTTACAGCTAATACGATAGCATCTATGGGTGGCAAAGAAGAGTATGTGGAAACGGGATTTGCAGATGTATCAGCAGGTGTTCTTTCCGGAGTAACGATAGGAGTAGGACTGGGAGCTATTATTTTAGATTTTGCAGACTATAGGATTGTATATTTGTTAGGAGCAATTATGCTTGGCTGTGGTCTATTGCTTACGGTTTCGGTAAAAAATGTAACGTTTGAAGAAACGAAAAAGAGAGGAATACAACTTTTAGATATTGTAAAGTTTCTGTGTAAAAAGAGAGTTGCGGCATTCTTTTTACTAATTTTGATTCCGTTTATGATAGCGCTTTCGTATAGAGAATATTTCTTCCCATTATATGTAGAACAATTTGGAATAGATGAAGTTCAGATTGGAAGAATTTATTTGGGATGCGGAGTATTAGTGCTTTATATCGGACCATATTTGTCAAAA
>JAXJRB010000009.1:0-17700 GCA_036310845.1 Lachnospiraceae bacterium
AAGTCACTGACCCCCATTTCAAATGGGGGTTTGATTTTAGCCCCTCCAGGGCACATTACTCATTCCGCCAGTGGCGGGGTTTCGCAGCACCATTGGTACTGTCAGCCTTCTACAAAGGCATCTCTACTTCCTACCGTCCTCTAGCTTATCATTTTCCTCTTGTTCCTTAATATATTGTATGATTGTTTCCTCGTTGACGCTCCCTACTGTCGATACATAATATCCACGTGCCCAGAAATGTCTATCCGCCCATTTTTGCCTGTATTCCGGATGTCTATCAAACAACATTAATGAACTTTTTCCTTTTAAGTATGCCATAAAATCTGATACACTCATTTTAGGCGGTATTGCCACATACATATGTACATGATCTTTACACACTTTCCCTTCAATAATTTGTACCTGCTTCATTTCACACAATTTCTTAATAATCTCAACTAAATCTTTCTTCAATTCACCATACATAATTTTTCTCCGATATTCCGGAATAAATACAATATGATAGGTGCAATTCCATCGCGTATGTTGTATACTTTGATTATCCATATTGGATACCTCCTCTGCTTTTTGATATGGCCTGCGAAACCAATATCATTGTAGCACGGGAGGTTTTTTATTTATACTCTACGCAACACTACGGCTTTGCCTCGGCCCCCATTTCAAATGGGGGATATAGATTCTTATTCATTATCTTCATATATTCAAATGCTCTGGCAATACCTCGATTTTGAATTTTAGAATATCCTTCTTTCATTCGCTCTATCGTAATGTCTCTTGAAAGCATTCCTGGCGATGTTACCTCCAAGCGATTATCATATAAAGCAACTTGTACATACGATGGTTCAAGAAAATTTCTATGGCATATTGCATTACAAATCATTTCTCGAATGGTACTAATAGGAAACTCATAAATATCCTGACGCACTACACCATCTATTTTTGCACCAACGCGAATCATCCTTAAAACAAATTCATACGCCAAATCAATCTGCTCCATCAAAGAACCTTCAAATTTTTGATTATTTACAAATATTGCTCTAGTTGTTCCTTTGAAAACTCCGCATTGTATACCAGACATTACATCTGGAAGCGTCTTTCCTGCCAAAAGACAGAAACCATTACTTGGAAGCAGTTCACCATCTTTTTCAATTAGTAATTTCCAAGAAATCAGTTGATTTTTAGTAAGAGGGCGAATCATTTTCTTCTCTTCCTCGCTGACGCATCTTCTCATTGCATATTCTGTCATAGTTTTACATAATGAAAAGACTTCTTCTTCTGTAACTTTTTCGCCTCTTGCAGGTAGTTGATCAAAACTACTATTTCTTCCTTCTAATATCAAATCTTGCAAAATAAAATCATCAGCTACTCTCGTCGTTCTATCAGAACGAATGTAAGTCCCTTCTTTCATTCCCTTCGATTTAATATAATAAGGACATTGTTTACCTGGTAATATTTCTACCACAATTAAAGTTTTTCCCTCTACCTCCTGTAAAGTAATATCAGGAATAATCATTGGTTCACAACTATCAGATATTGCATTTGTAATCATGTCCATTGTCTGAAAAACTTCATCTTTATTTATTCCAACAATTTCCAGAGTGTCGTCCTGCACACCAAAAATAATTCTGCCTCCACGACCATTGGCAAATGCAACAACTGATTTCATATATTTAATGCTCTTTTCCGGCAAACATTCTTTGAACTCTACATTTCTTGACTCTCCATGTAAAATTTCTTCTATTGTCAATGGTACGACCTCCTAATTGTTATTTCTTTTCATTAAATCATATTCTTACGGTCTCAGCAGCAAGTACTTTGACCTGTCCTAAATAGTTACCTTTTGTCTACCATTATCTTATACCTACATATCAAAATTGAAAATAGTAAAATATATTTTCTCACAAAATATATTTTAATCTATTAATAAACAACTTCCACATTTTTAATTTCATTATTTACCACATCAAACGCCACGATATTCTCGCTCGTTCTATGGTGCGCCATATAATATCTGCCATCAATTTGAGTAATATAGTAAGGTGTTCCACCGCTGATTCCAAACTTATCATAAATATCCTCATACTCGCCATATGCCAGACTATGCAGGTCCTTTGTCCGAAGAATGGTTGCGTAGTCCTGATTCTCCTGATTGTCCGTAGAAACAGTGATATAATAATAATCCTGTATCTTTATTAACTGCACCATTCCGGCAATTTCGGGGGGCACAGAATAAGTCTCCAGAATTTCCAGTGTATCTGCATTGGCACGAATGATTTTCTCATTATTATGTCCTGAAATAAAGTAAATATCATCCTCCATAATCGTAAATGACCTGACGTAAACACCAAATAGCTCATCTATTTTCAAAATCTTCTCAATGAAGACCTCATTGTTTGATGCATTCCTTTTAAAATAATACATCTCTCCGGTTATGGAACTCCACGCATAAAAGGTCTGTCTCTTTTCATCATACTGCACAAAATGCGGCCTCATTCCTACATTATCAAAGGTCTGTGTCTGCACATAGCCCTCGCCTGCCTTCTCAAAGACAAGAATACGATTATTCTCTGTATCATCTATGAGCAGAACCGTTCCATCTCCTGCAATAAGCACATGGTGAGTATACTCATTAAGAATATTTTTTTCATATTTTTCATTCCGTTTCGCTTTTTATCAAGCATACGATATTGAATACTTTTTGTCTATAAATTTCCATGTAAAAAGAAATTGTCACTATTTTTCAGCGATAAACACAATTGTAACCTTGCTAATACTTTGTTGCAATGTTCTATAATTATGGATTTTTTATTACAAATATTGTTGGAAGTAATATTTTTAATATCTTATTTGTAATCGGTACTGCTTCGCTGATTACTCCGATTCCATTTGCTTCCAATTTCTTGATTGATGCCATCATTGCGATTCTTGCCGGTGTACTTCTCTGGATTAGTGTATTCCGCACCAAAAAGCTAACACGCCCATGGGGTATTGTCATGCTCATCTGCTACGCTGCATATTTTGTTTATTTATTGTAGAAAGTATGTGCTATTGCACAAAATGAGGTAAGTAATATTGAATGAACATAAAAAAATATCCCCCGGAAAGCTTGTTCTTCAAATCTTTCAAGGGGCTTTGATTGGTTTAGGTGCTGTTCTTCCTGGCATATCCGGCGGTGTCTTGAGTGTTATCTTTGGCATCTATAAACCTATTATGGAGCTTTTAGCCAATCCATTTGGCAAGTTTAAGTCACATGTTCCAAAGCTGATTCCCTATGTCATAGGCGCAGCGATTGGCTTTTTAAGAATTGCCAATCTCCTGTCCTATGTCCTTGAAAAATATCCGAATCCTTCCGTTTGTCTTTTTATCGGATTGATTGCAGGAATGCTTCCTTCGCTTTGGCGGGAAGCCGGGGAGCAGGGCAGAACTAAGGGCTCTTATATTTCCTTACTTGTCGCTTTGGTTTTCATCTTTGCATTGTTAATCGGACTGGAAAACTCTTCTGTAGAAATTACACCTAATTTTGTATGGTATGTTTTCTGTGGATTCTGCCTTGCTTTGAGCTTAATTGCTCCGGGCATGAGTTTCTCCACTCTTTTAATGCCACTTGGCTTATACACGCCTTTTGTGGATGGAATCGGACATTTCTCCATGTCAGTACTGATTCCGGCAGGTATTGGCGTTCTGGCAACACTTATCTGCCTCTCCAAGGCAATCAATGTATTGTTTGAGAAGTTCTATTCACTTGCGTTTCATGCAATCATAGGTATTGTCATTGCGGCAACGGTTATCATTATTCCATTTGGAAGCTTCACGACTTCCTTAAGGTCTGGTGTAACCAATGTGCTATGCATAGCAATCGGTATGATAGCGGCACTTTTATTAGATGAATTTAATAGTAAGGTATCTGTGGAATATTAAAAAAGTGATTGCCCAGCGGCAATCACTCAAAGAATTTACTTCGTAAATTCTTTATTAACTACCTCTACGTTACAGCAATTTCCTATTACATAAAAAAGAAGCTGTTTACCAGCTTCTTTTTTATCGTATTTCTCTTAATACAATTTTATTTCTTCCAGTCTCTTTTGCTTCATATACTGCTTTATCTGCTTCATCCAATATGGCCTGTACATCCGTTTCTGTAACATGATAATACACGGCACCTATACTTGCGGTAACTTTCACAGTCTGCCCCACCTTTTGATATTCTGCACTGAGCTTCTCTCTCATGTGCTCCAACTTATCCTTAAGGGTATCCAATGGAATATTTTTTACAAAAATACAAAACTCATCTCCACCAAAACGAGAAACCAAATCCACATTCGCAAAATTAACCTGTAACTTCTGCGCCGCTTCTTTAATAGCTGTATCTCCTACAAGATGTCCCAAGCAATCATTTACCTGCTTAAAATGGTCAAGGTCAAAGAACACCATACAGAAATTAGTCTGATCTGCTTCACGCAGATAAGCCGCAACTTCTTCCAAAAAAGTCTTTTTATTCAGTAATCCGGTCATAGAATCCGTTCTTGTCTGTGTCTTCAATCTCTGTGTTTCTCTTGTTAACTCATCAATATTAACAATGTTACCAATGACCTTTACAACTTCACCCTTTTCATTCAAAATTGGGTAACGTCTTACTTTGCACCATACATAACCCACATCCTTCTTCACCAATCGAACAACACATTCACTGTTTTTGCTCTCCATTCTGGTTTCCAGATATGCTTTTTTCAAAATCTCTACATCATCCTTGTGAACCTTCCAACACTTCATTAATTCATCCGGATTCTTCGAAGCCTTGAAATCATCCAAGGACCAGCCAAATTTCTCCCTCATTATCCCCGATACCGGTGCATCTCCTGTCTGAAGGTCTGTCTCAAAAATAATATCCTCTGACTTCTCTATAATCAGTTCATATCGTTTTTGTTGAATCGCAAGCTTTCTTTCCTTTTCTGCCAACGCATGATAATTTTTCTTACGCATCGCAGCAAGAATGCATTGCATAACAAATACCAAGACTATAACAAGAATCGCAAGAGATAAAGTAATCCAATTCTCATACATGAAATCTTTCCAAGTATACTGATAACGATGGCTCAACGTATTCTGGAAAATAATCATGTTTACTTCATTCTCTGTAAGCTTTGAAATCGCTACATCGAGAATTTCCTTAATCATCTTATAGTCCGACTCTTCTCCTACATCAGCATAATCAAGCACCGCAAGACAATGGTCATCCCCAAGTCCCTCTGCCGGAATAATACCAAGAGAAGAATAAATCGGTCTTCCAAGCCAATAATCTGCCACATACTGATTTACCAAAACAACATCCGCCTCACCATTTACAACAGCATCAAAAGCCTCTTCCGTTGTTCTATAATTTAACTGTGTAAAATTCGGATAGTTCGCCACAATGACATCTGCTATCGTCTGTGAACCAGAACACATTGCCAAACGCAAAGAACCATTTCGATAGAAAATCATATTTTGCTTTCCTATCATTACCTTATTCATATAATCATAAGGCATAGTTACTACCATCCTTGGAGCTCTTCTATTCCATCTGTTATAAGTTACATCTGCGGTTATTACAATATGATTATCTATTAAATACTGATAATCTACATTCCCTTGCGGCAATGGCACATATTCAAAGGTTAATCCACTCAATTCTTGAATCTTGTCTAATATATCCCTAGTAATACCTTTAAACTCTCCCGTCTGCGCATCTGTATATGACACAGGTATATTGTCCTGTACATACCCCACTCTTATCGGTTCACTCAACGCAATAAAAGAACGTTGCTCTGCTGTCATATATTGCATATCATAAATGGGCAAATATATTTCCGTTAAATCATTAATAAGCTTTGGTCTGCATGACTGCAAATGATACATTGCTTCATTTAATTCTTCCAATAAAGCTTCATTTTCTTGATAAGTGAGATAATAAAATGGCATCTGGCTGAATCTTGCAAGCACTTTATGCCTTTGCTCCACTTCTAACAGATTTACCACCGCTGCATCTACTTTTCTACTATGTAACAAATTCAAAATTTCTGTTGTTGACTTACCATATATATACTCTATATCTAAAGAATGTTTTCTAGCATACTCATAAAAATTATCCGTATAGGCAGCACCTTCTACTACAGCCACCCTCATTCCCTGAAACTCTTCGTATACCTCATAATTCAAATCTGCTCTCGATACTTCCGTAATCAACGCCGTATATTGTGTTCCAAAGGAATACTCGGAATACAAAAACTGCGCCATTTCTTTCATATTTTTCTGTGCCGGTGCCAATAAATCTATTTTCTTTTCCTTTAACTTCCTCAGACCCGCTTCGTAATCCGAAACCTCTACATACTCATATTTCCACCCAGTCAACTCTGCAATCTCTGCTAAATATTCAAAATTATACCCTACCAAGCTTCCATCCCGAAACTCACAAAAGCCTGGGAGCTCATAGATTCCTATTCTAACTACCCTTTCTGCTTCTTTTGCCTGTGCCATCTTGGAACATGAAAAAATCAGCATGATGCTTATCAGTACCATACCGGTCAAAAAATGTGTTATATACTTTTTACTTTTTTTCCAACTGAAACCTCTCATTTTCATAACGCTCTCTCATTAACATTAAAACATCATTTCATTTTAAGTGTACTATATTTGTCTTTATTTTTCAATATTTTCAGACAATTCAAACAAAATAAAATGGCAGAGAATACAAATCCCTGCCATTTTTCACTATATCATTCTTTATTTCTTTTCAACGCCAATTGTAACGTTCTCACCATTTACGTTCCATTCCTTAGCGATACCGCCCTCAGCATATACAAACTCATCTGCAAGAACCTTTTCGCCGATTGCCTGTTCGTTCTTCTGAACAATTCCGACAACCTTGTCATTTCCGCTGATATAAACCTTGATATGGTCCATAACCTCAAAATCAGAATCCTTACGCATGGTCTGAATCTTGCTGATTACTTCATATACAAAGCCTTCCTCTAACAGCTCTTCTGTAAGGTTGGTATCAAGAACAACTGTAGCTACGTTATCAGCTTCTGTTACATAACCTTCCTTCTTGGTGATATCGATTAATAAATCTTCCTCTGCAAGCTTAACCTCTACACCATCTACATCAAATGCGATAAAGCCATTTGCCTTTAACTCATCCATAGCAGCATTTCCGTCGATAGAAGCTAATGTCTTCTGGATTCCACCAAGCTGCTTACCGTATTTTGGTCCAACGGTTCTAAGCTGTGGCTTGAAGGTATAAGAAGTAAACTCTCTTACATCATCAGTGAAGGTTACAGCCTTAACATTTAACTCATCACGGATGATTTCCTGATAGAATTCACCAAGCTCAAACGGAGCCTTGATAAACATATTTCCAATTGGCTGACGGTTCTTGATGTTTGCTGTATTTCTACAAGCTCTACCCATAACAACAGCCTTGAGAACGTTCTCCATATCCTCTTCGAGCTTTGTATCAATCCATGCTTCATTAACCTCTGGGAAGTCACATAAATGTACACTTTCCGGTGCGCTTGCATCAATGCTGCATACAAGGTTACGATAAATATCCTCTGTCATGAACGGAATCATCGGTGCTGCTGCCTTTGCGATTGTCACAAGTGCAGTATACAGAGTCATGTAAGCATTAATCTTATCCTGCTCCATGCCCTTTGCCCAGAAACGCTCACGTCCACGTCTTACATACCAGTTACTCATCTCATCTACAAAGGAATCAAGTGCTCTTGCTGCCTCTGGAATTCTATAGTTGTCTAAGTTCTCATCCACTGCCTTTACAACAGAGTTAAGCTTCGATAATAACCACTTATCCATAACAGGAAGCTGATCGTAATCTAAGGTATATTTTGTAGCGTCAAAGTTATCAATATTTGCATACAATACGAAGAATGCATAAGTATTCCAAAGAGTACCCATGAACTTACGCTGTCCTTCCTGAACTGCCTTACCATGGAAACGGTTTGGTAACCATGGAGCAGAGTTAATATAGAAGTACCAACGAATCGCATCTGCACCATAAGTTTCTAATGCCTCAAATGGGTCTACGGCGTTGCCCTTAGACTTACTCATCTTCTGACCATTTTCATCCTGAACGTGTCCTAATACGATAACGTTCTCGTATGGAGCCTTATTGAATAATAAGGTAGACTCTGCCATCAGAGAGTGGAACCATCCACGAGTCTGGTCTACTGCTTCGGAGATGAACTGTGCAGGGAACTGCTTCTCAAATAATTCCTTATTCTCAAATGGATAATGATGCTGTGCAAATGGCATAGCTCCTGAGTCGAACCAGCAGTCAAGTACCTCCGGTACACGACGCATAGTCTTTCCACAATCAGGACATGCATAAGTCACTTCATCAATGTATGGTCTGTGAAGCTCTACCTTAGCAGATTCAGGATTTCCTGTCTTCTCTGCAAGTTCAGCACGGCTACCGATACATTCCTGATGTCCGCATTCACACTCCCAAATATTTAATGGAGTACCCCAGTAACGGTTACGGGAGATTGCCCAGTCCTGAATATTCTCAAGCCAGTTACCAAAACGTCCCTTACCGATAGAATCCGGAATCCAGTTTACCGTATTGTTATTTCTGATTAAGTCTTCCTTTACAGCTGTTTCTCTAATATACCATGACTCACGAGCATAGTAGATTAATGGTGTATCACATCTCCAGCAGTGTGGATATTCATGCTCGAACTTCGGAGCATCGAATAACTTTCCTTCTGCCTCTAAATCCTTCAAAATAGCAGGGTCTGCATTCTTAACAAAAGTTCCTGCATAAGCAGTTTCCTCTGTCATTTCACCCTTACCATTTACAAATTGAACGAATGGAAGGTCATACTTACGTCCAACATTCGCATCGTCCTCACCAAATGCAGGTGCGATATGAACAATACCGGTACCATCTGACATGGTAACGTAATCATCACATGTTACAAAATGAGCCTTCTTACCCTGCTTGTTTGCTACATCAACAGCCCATGGGAAGAGAGATTCATATTCCTTGTATTCTAAATCCTTACCCTTGTAAGTCTCTAATACTTCATAAGCCTTTACGCCATTTTCTTCATCAGCAAGCTTTCCAAGTACATTATCAAGAAGAGCCTGTGCCATATAATAGGTATAACCGTCAGCAACCTTTACCTTGCAATATGTCTCTTCCGGATTCATACAAAGAGCAACGTTGGATGGAAGTGTCCAAGGTGTTGTTGTCCATGCAAGGAAATAAGCATCCTCTCCTACAACCTTGAAACGAACCACTGCAGAACGCTCTTTTACAGTCTTATATCCCTGAGAAACTTCAGCTGTTGAAAGTGGAGTTCCACAACGAGGACAATAAGGAACAATCTTAAAGCCCTTATATAATAAGTTCTTATTCCAGATTTCCTTTAAAGCCCACCATTCAGACTCAATGAAGTTATCATCATAGGTTACATATGGGTCATCCATATCAGCCCAGAAACCAACAGTACCTGAGAAATCCTCCCACATACCCTTGTATTTCCATACAGATTCCTTACACTTGCAGATAAATGGCTCCATACCATATTCTTCAATCTGCTCCTTACCGTTTAAGCCAAGAAGCTTCTCAACCTCAAGCTCAACAGGAAGACCATGTGTATCCCATCCTGCCTTTCTAGGAACCATATAGCCCTTCATGGTTCTGTAACGAGGAATCATATCCTTGATAACACGAGTTAAAACGTGACCGATATGTGGCTTACCGTTCGCAGTTGGCGGTCCGTCATAGAATGTATAGGTCTCGCCTTCCTTACGGTTTTCCATACTCTTTCTAAAGATGTCATTGTCTTTCCAAAACTTCTCAACATTTTTCTCTCTTTCAACGAAGTTCATGTTGGTCGATACTTTGTTGTACATAATCTACCTCCTAATGAAAATGTTCTAATCTGCCATGCACACTCGAAAGCTTCGCTTTCGTGCACATAGAAAAAGGCTCCACATCCTGTAAATAGGACGAGAGCCTTACTATCGTTATACCACCTAATTACATTGTACGCATCCTAAAATCTCCTTTAGGAATCAATACCCGTTCCCTGTAACGTAGAAAAAACGTCAGCACTTACTAGTGTTATGTAACACGTTCCGCCTGCAACTCAGGAGTGATATTCCCTAACCTCTTACTCATACCGGTTCCCACCTTATCCGGCTCTCTGTGATTTTCGGGGATTACGTACTGTCTCCGTCATAGTCTTTGTTTCCATATATAGATTATAGTATAAGCTTTATGTTATGGATTTGTCAATGTGTCATGGACACCTTTTTGTAGGTTTTCATTCAAAAATGGTTCCTAAGACTTATTGCAACAAATCTTCCATACGAATATAATTCAAATGTTGTCACAACCCAATCCGACAACGGAAAGGGGGTGTTCATCATATGTTATTCTTAGCAATACTTCCGCTAATCATTACTGTCGTAGCCTATTGGATATGCCTGCCAATAGGCAAGTGGCTAGACAGTCGTGAAGAAAAAAATCGTGACAACTAGCACAAAGAAAGCCCCAAGGTCTGGTACACCTTGGGGCTTTCACTTTCGGTGTTCAACATACGTTAAACACGCAATACTTCCTTTTGCCTACGGCAATTATAACATATGCCTCTAGCATTATCAAGTATTCCCTAATTCTCGATATTAATCCTATTTTTCAACCTTTGACATTGCATACAATAGGTTATCACAATCCACTGCCTGACTATATGTTTGACTATTTCCAAGGAACATTTGCTTCATCTCTTTTATGATATCAACCCAATTCTGCTTTTTATTGCATATTGTATCTGCATCCTTTATCCCTGTACATACCCCTCCTAATTCTCCAAAATCAGCAAATGCTCTCATTTTTCCAAAGGAACATATTCCTTTATTATTTGTCTGATTCGTATCATCCAGATAGGATAGCAAAGCACACATTTCCATTTCTGTTGCATTCTCCGGATTAACATCCTTTACGCTTATTTCGTAGTCACCGATCTTTACGATAGGTTTTGCCGGAGTAGAAGAATCTGCATACGATGCAATATATACAGTCTGCCCCATTGTCAAAAGGCCTATTCTCTTTCCATCGTCAGATGAATCTGTTAACTTGGTTGCACTTGCTTTTACACCTAAATCATTCCCCTTAATGTTAGAAAAAACATCTTCTACCTTTGACGTACCACTCGAAATCATATTCTTGGCATTTTCAGCCATACTACTTCTTCTCGCATAGTAATTACTATTAGCCATTCCTGAAATATTCATGTTTCCCCTTTCCTCAGCTCCTCAAGCAATCAGAGCTGATTCGCTCCCCCAACAGGTCCAAACGAAATATATTTTTACACATATATTATCGGCACAATTCCCCTTTTCTTTTACTCATTTAAATATTGAAAACGCTTAAAATATCTATCGTCTCCTTATAGTCTTCTTCACCATCGTATATATTTGCTACTTTGCCCAATGTAAGTGCAAAGTCTACATACTCATTATATCATGATTCTCAAAACAACTAGTAAAATTATTCATAATGTCCTCTTTTCCTTACAAATATGCCAATATATTCAAAAATAAAAACATCAAAATTCCCCTCACGGTATCTTCAAGATACCCCTTTATTTTTGTTTTATCATAATTGTATTGATTCAACAATGTTTTAAATGCATAATACCCATCACTTTTTATTATTGGAATAAAATTGATTAATATGGTCGAAACAACTAAATAATTATATTTATTCATATCTGCAATAAAAATGCTACAAATAATTAAATACAAACAATTCATAAAATTACCCGCTAAATATACCGCAATTCTTTTATACTTTGGGATAAAATACGTATTTGATGTATCAACATAAAATGACGGATAAATGAAAAATATCTTAAATCCCATATTAACCTTACTTCCCGGAAGAAAAAACTTTAAAAAAGCAATATGACCAAACTCATGAATAAAAATATTAAAAAACAATACCACATTTGCCACTATAATATTTTTATCCACAATAACATACTTCTCTGCAAATAAATAATACACAACTGTTGAAATAATTAATACTGTCATTATCAGAGTTATAATTGGTGAATCTTTAATTTCTTTTTGAAATTTTAACTCTCCATCTCCAAATATTTCAATAAATTGTGTCTTATCTAATTTATAAAAGTCTTTTTTATATTTAACAATATAAGTATTGTCTTCAGTTATACCTATTTCACAATCACCAGCATTAAATATTTTCATAATAATTTATCTTTTTTAATATTTCCAAAAACCAGTTATCTTTAAATAGAAACTCACAAAATTCGCAAGGGCTTGCAAGCTTTTTCGGATAGTCTATCTTATGTTGCTTTAATACCTCTATAAAAGGTGTAAATCCCTCTGTGAATATCGTATGAAAAACATAATTATGCTTTATCCCCATAATAACATCATTTAACTTATTTTCTTTCAAATCTCCTATTTTTAGAATAGTATTTTCTATAACCTGTGAACAACATGGATATACCTCTAATCTAGGATTAATTAAAATATCCGGTTGTACGATTGCCATACATCTTATCTCATCTTTTTGAGTATCCAATAGTTTAATATAGTCATTTTCTTCAAAAAGCTTTCCCGAGCCGGTACAAATAACAGGCTGGTAACAAAATTTAGTTAAATATGCACTCTCTCCAAGCTTGTTTAATATATCCCCCGGAGTAAGTGTACTTTTCAAGGAACATGCCACTACATCTGTCGGTACTCTATACTTATGCGCTATATGAATAATATTTTTAATTGACTGTACATCAATAAACTGCATATGAAATTCATCATAGCTTAACGATATATTAGATAACTTATATTGATATTTTTTAATGATTTCTTCTGTTTTTCCTATATCTCTTCCCCAAAAACCATTTGATTTAAGGGATATCGTTACTTCTCGCTCAAAATCAAAATTAAATATAATATCTAAAAGATTCTCATATAATAATGGCTCTCCACCAGTAATTCCCACATGCTTCACATATGTACACTTTTTAATATCCTGCAATATATGAAGTAATTCAGCTTCCGACAATATCTTTCCGCAAACTACTCCTCTACTATCGCAACACATCTTACATCTTGCATTGCAATTCTCTGTAATTAAAATCGCAACATTATTAAATTCCATTTCGTTTCCACATCTTAGAAAAAAGTATTACTAAAACAACACATAGTCCAAGCAAGCACAAATCAAATACATAATTATACCCTACATTAACTAGCATATTATGTACATCTGCTCTTTTATATATATATTTAATAAACATCTTGTAATCGTTTCTTGCTGCATCATAATATGCAAAATACTTCAAAGCAGGAGACATATCCGATATGACAATCCCAACAATCCACGCTGTAAAGCTCACAAAAAATCCAAGTAAAAAATTTTCAAAAACAAATCCTAAAAAAGACATGATAATACAATAATAAATCATTACTGCTTCTGTTTTTAAAAAGATAATTGGCAACCATTTATACTCTGCATATGGTATACATATCAAAAGAGAACTAATAAATGTTCCTATCATAGAACCGATTATTAGAACTGCCAATTTAGAACAAAAATAACTTAATGCATTTTTCTTTAATGCTTTATAAAATATGATGTTTTTTTCTTTATAATCACGATAAAACTGCATGATCATAATTGTTGAAAAAAGTAACGTACCAAATTGTGTATAAACCGTATAGACACTTTCCCACAAATCACTAAAAGTCACTATTTCTAATTCATCTATTGTAACCAATAGGATATAGCCTAATAACACATTGAGTACACTTATTAATGCCATTAGTACAAAATAATGATTTCTCATACCTCTTTTTAATTCCAAAATCATACTATACTCCCTTTATATACCTTTCAATGATATCTTCTTTCTTAGATATATGCTGTATATCTTTGTTATCTATTAAGTAGTAATCTCCTGTCATATATTCCAAATCAGCCAGATTATGTGTAATATTGATGATAACACTTTTTTTATTTTCTAATAAATACTCATTTAGAAAACCATATATATCCATACAGGATTCCTTATCCAGCGCATTCGTAAACTCATCTAAAATAATAACTTCCGGTTCACTTGCCAAATAAAATAACAATTTTACCTTTTGTCTCTGTCCATCACTTAAATTTTTTAATCTGTTATTACATGGTATTTTATGAATTTGAAGCTTCTGTTCCAATACAGATACGATTTTTCTATCATATTTAGCATTAACAATCTGTATCATATCCTTTACCTTCATTTCTAATGGAATATTAGAATAACTTCCTATTACCACTATATTTCGGGCATCTGTCTGTATGGATCCTTTATAAGAAAATACCCCCATGACCGACTTTGCAAAACATGACTTTCCTGTTCCATTTTTGCCTAACATATGACTAATTTTCCCTTCTGAAAATGTAACATTAACATTAGACAATAACTCTTTTTTTACTTTTAGAGAATAATTAATTAATTTCATTCTTCTATTTGAACAAACACTTTCTTAATGACTTTCGTAAAGAAAATACTTCTAATCTTTTTAGATTAGAAGCATTTTTACTTATAGCTTAATTCTTACTTCCCATAATTGAAGCTTTGAATGCAGACTCAGTCAAATACCAAAGACTAAGAACCTTTTCCAGTTTGAAAGAATCTAATTTCTTTTCTAACTCTACCTTGTTCTTATCTTCGCGAGCCCGAAAATCATTTATGTTCATTCCCTTATGGCTCCCTTCCTATTAATTATTCATATATTCAACATACTGTTCTCCACCTTATCTACTAAAGACAGTGAACAAACAGCTGCATATGAATCCTTTTCATTTTAGCTTTTATCTTTTCCATTTGGATTAACCCAACCGCAACCAAGCATATCGAATACATTACGGTTCTTGTATATAACATTTTATTCATTCCTATCATCAAGACATATACAAATACAACAATCACTAAATACATAATGCTCTTACGACGGTATATCTTTTTTTCAACACTATTAAGCCTCTTATTAGGACTTTCTATGGGAGATTGTAACAAGATAATTCCCCCGGAAAGTAGCAGCAATACATGCATTATTTCTACCTTCAACGGCACATAAAATATCAGTATCATACAAAGCAGCAAGCTTCCATATGATAAATATTCACACCGTCTCTTACTGCTTGCATGATAACCACCTGCATAAATTCTGATAGGAATATAAGTTAATTCAAAAAGCAAACCAATTACTACATCTCCCATCAGCCAACTGACAATTGCTGAAAATATTATACTTGTAAAGGTACTTTTCATTCGTTGCAAGCCTAACTCGATAATCTTGTTGTTCGACTCATTTACATATCCCTGTGCATATAACCAATCAAGAATTCTTTTTATCATGATATTTTCTTAATGCCTCTGTCTGAGAATCTAACTTTTCTTGATAGAACCTAGAGCCACAAACCGAATTTACTTCTTTTTCTGCTGCCTTTAATGCTGTACTATATACTATTTTCCCTATTAATCTGTTTATCTTTTTCACTTTTATTACCTCGTTCTGCATAATAACATAAAAAATTGCTTATTTTTACAAAATAGAAAAATCTAACGGATACTTGGAAAAATTAAAAAAGACAGCACATTTTGTACTGTCTCTACACATACATTATTATATCCGTTTTAAACATATCCTCTGATGTTTGTATTGTCATTTCTCCCTGATACTTGTCTACGATACGTTGTATACTTGTCATGCCAATTCCATGCTCTTCTTTTTTAGCTTTTGTTGTCAGTAACTTATTCCCTTCCCTCTTCACATCACCATTATAAGAATTATATACACTCATATATAGCATCCGCTTTATATACTTGATTCTGACTGTTAATACTCTTTCTTCTGCTTTTTCTATAGCCTCTAACGCATTGTCCATCAGGTTGCTCAACAACATATTCAAATCAAAATCAGACATAACTCGTTCCCTTGGAACTTCTATCTTTATATCCAATTTACAATTCAGATTATTCGCTCTCCCAAGCTTATAATTTAAGATACTATCCAGTTCATCATTTCCTGTATTGACATATTCCTTTGATGAAGCTGTCTTTTCTGCAAGCTGCCCTATGTATTCCTGAGCTTCTGCATATTTTCCCTTTTCTAAATAACCTTCCACTAACAAAAAATGATTCTTCATATCATGTCGTAATTGCTTCATATCCTGTCTGGCTTCATGAATCATTTCAAACTGATTCTGATACATCACTAGCTGGTTCTCTAATACCGTTTTCTGCATTTTTTCTTGGTATGCATCAGAAACCTTTTCATACATGTAGTAAGTTCCTATATTCATGATACATATAATACATAATCCTAACGTCGCTAATCTGCTAGATATACCAACTGTATCAATTAATATATTGGAAAGAATAGTGCCCCCTATGGAAACAAGAAGCATATTAACATAGCTTCCCCATGAAAGTCTCATTTCTCTTTCTGTACTTATACATCTTTCCAATGTCACAACAACTATTAATAATAACAGTTGTGACATCAGATTTCCTAATGCTTCATTGATATTATTGCCATTTAACCAGACTAATAACCTCCATACTCCACCCTCTATTGCAGCTCCTACTGCCATCTTCAAGGCTACTACTAATATCTTTTCTAATAGATTCCCCTTATATCCAAGAATTGCAACGAGTAGTATCGCCCCAAATGCAGAGAACGTTAATAAAAATGTGATTGGTATCCATTGATATATAAACCAATTTACTGCAAATCCAACGGCGCATAACAGCTTCTTATTAACACTGCTATTTCCTTTTGGTTTTAAGAACAGCTTAATATATCGTATATCAACATATACACCAAGTATGTAAAAGATTATATCTGCGACTATCTCAAAAACATTCATAAAATACCTATCTTACTCTCTTCCCTGTATATTCCACTCTAATATCTTTTCTCTTACTTTTTTTCTCATAGACTGACTAATCGGAATCCTTACTTCATTGCACATGATGACTTCATCAGGGCAGAATTCCGACACATAATTGATATTCACAATATATGACTTATGAACTACACAGAATTTATTCATCGAAATCTGTTTCTCTACATCTGCCATCTTTCCATAAAATTCCTTATTATCTTTTGTAGTTACGATATGTATTTTCTTCCCTTCACATTGAAAATACAGAATTTCATTTTCTGATATTCTATATGTACTTTTTCCTACTTGAAATGAGAAAAACATATTTCTATCTATAAACAGTCTCTTGTATTCAGACATCACTTTTGATATTTTTTCCATATTTACCGGTTTTGTCAGGAAATCAAAAGGTCTTATTTGAAAAAGCTGCATGGCATAGCTTTCCTTTGAAGAAACATATATGATTTGCATAGCTTCATTTTCTACCTTCTCACGCAGTCTGTGTCCGACCTCTACACCATTGATTCCTCCCAGCTCTATATCAAGAAACAATAAGTCAAATATATTTTCACTCTTCATCGTTTCAAAGAGTTCTTCTCCACTGGTAAATATCTCTGTCTTAACTGTTATTTTTTCTTTCTCCGCATATTTCTGTACAAATTCTCCTATTTCTGTACAGAATTCTATTTCATCATCACAAATTCCAATTCGGTACATATAATCACCCC
>JAXJRB010000010.1:0-1509 GCA_036310845.1 Lachnospiraceae bacterium
GGCATCACCTCAAATACAATTAAAACGGCAGTCAATCCAACTATCATCAATTTAAACTGTGTAAGAGGTGAATAATAAGAGTTTATAATAATATTCTTATGTCGCTTATGTGAAAACAGAATAATGGCACATACTAATATATACGATAACTGACTAAATCCCCATATACATTTATATATAATGCCATGTGCTCCAGTTAATACAAAATCATTTACTTCATTACCTAAACCGTAACTAAATGGAAGGGCAGGACTCCCCCACAATCTTTTTATTTTCTTAAACAAATGAACTGGAATCAGCAGTGGGTCCCTTATAAAAGCCTGTAATCTGTCAGTAATCAAATTATAGCAAACGACATAAATAAATTTACTTTACAAGAATGTAGCTGATATGTTATATTACTCATAGGAGTGATGTAACAATGAATAACAGAAAATATCAAACCAACCCATCAGATTTACTCGCACAAGGTCAAGCTATTATGTCGTCGAGTGATGAATCGAAATATCTATTTCGTGTATTTGCGGTCAACATGGTACTATCGGGAACTCCTGCTTCAAAAGTAGGTGCATCTGCCGGTGTGACCAAAGCAGCTGTTACCGGCTGGGTTAAAATTGCCGATGAACAAGGTTTTGAGGCATTGAAAACCAAAAAGCGGTCTGGAAGACCTTGTAAACTTACAGACGAACAGAAAAAAATAATAGATTCTGCCATTCAAACATCTCCTAAAGAATTAGGATATAAAACATGGGATGGAAATTCGCTTTCTGACTACATCAATAAGACATTTAATGTTGAGTTGAGTGTCCGTCAGTGCCAAAGGCTTTTTCATGAACTGGGATATTCTTTGATTCGTCCGCAATCATATCCAAGCAAGGGATTCGAGGATACAGAAGAACGTCAGTTATTCAAAAAAAACGAGAAGAAATAGAAGCAGACGACAATTTTATTCTTGTTTATCAGGATGAAGTCCATTTTCAAATACAGACAACTATAACATCTGCTTGGTTTAAAAAAGGGAGTAAGCCACAGGTCAAATCATTTCCGGGAAGAACCAAGATATCATATAGCGGATTTGTTATTCCCGAAAGTGGAGAATTATTTGTTACAAAACCTGAAAAATTCAATTATTCTACAACAATTGAAGCTATAAGGGATTTTTTATCTGCTCATCCTGTACCGGAAGGTAAAAAGTATGCACTTGTTATGGATAATGCTCCGTGGCATAAGAAGACTAAGAGACTTATATGCGATGAATGTTTGCCTGAGTATGCTGATATTTTGAAAAATGTAGTTTTTATCAAACTACCGCCATACTCTCCCGACCTGAATCCTATAGAACAAGTCTGGCGCATAACAAGGCGTGAAAACACTCATAACACATTTTTTGCTTCTATTTCTATTCTTGAGATGACGATTGATGAATCTTTTAATTCATGGGCTGCTCCTAACGATCAGCTCAAGTCTTTATGCAGCTTTAAGTAAAATTATTATTGTCGTTTACTATAA
>JAXJRB010000011.1:0-1810 GCA_036310845.1 Lachnospiraceae bacterium
GTAACAAATCAGTGCATTATTTGGATTAGAAAATTTTTTGAGGAAAATGGAAAAGACTGCAATGCGGTTGTTGGAATTTCCGGCGGAAAAGATAGTTCCGTTGTAGCAGCATTGTGTGTAGAAGCTTTGGGTAAAGAACGCGTTATAGGAGTTATGATGCCTTGCGGTAAACAGCAGGATATTTATATGTCTTATAAACTGGTTCAACATTTAGGAATCAAGCATTATGAGATAAACATACAACGGGCTGTAGAGGCTATTACAGAAAGCGTTGCATTCTTGCCTGAAATGACAGAACAGGCGAGGTTAAATCTTCCTGCAAGAGTTCGTATGGCGACTTTATATGCCGTGTCGCAAAGTATGAATGGAAGAGTGGCAAATACCTGCAATTTGTCAGAAGACTGGGTTGGATATGCAACCCGGTATGGTGATGGAGCAGGTGATTTTAGTCCGCTTTGTAATTTAACAGTTACAGAGGTAAAGGAAATAGGTAAAGTGCTTGGTCTTCCGGAAGAATTAGTGGAAAAGACACCGATAGATGGTCTTTGTGGCAAGACAGATGAGGAAAATTTGGGATTTACATATGCCGAGTTGGATAAGTATATCAGAACCGGTGTTATGGAAGATTCAAAGAAAAGAAGGCGTATTGATTCACTGCATGAAAAAAATTTGTTTAAGGTAAAGCCGATGCCGGGATTTGAAATCTAGTATAAAGAATTGATAAGGTGAGTAATGGATGATTTCCATTGCTCTCTTTTTGTTACCAGCGAACGAGAAGCGAACGGCGGTTGATAGGCTTTTTTGGAATTTTTCCAAAGAGGTCTATTTTTTATGCTTTTTTACAGGAGACAGTTTAAGGCAAGAGAGCCACCGGTTCCGGATTTTGAAACGGAAAACAATTCAAAATTCGGAGGATAATAGAAGTGAGAAAATTATAAATGTGATGCAATGGCAATTGGACAACGATTAAAAGACGCTCGTTTGAGCTCGAAAAAAGGAATGACGCAGCTTGGATTTGCTGAAGAAATTGGAGTATGTGTATCTAATATTAGTAAAACAGAGCAGGGATTACTTTTGCCAAAACTTCCACCGGAAGCGCGTCAGTATTTACATGGTATTTTTATGGACATGATTGATAAGTATCCACGACATTAAAGTAGAGATTATCCTTCAAAAGGATAGTTGAGTGGGAAATTGACCCTATAAAGGTCAAAAACAGTTTTTTGATTGCGATATCATACAGATAGTCAGTACTGACAATGAATAATTGTCGAGGAGATAAACTGAATATGAGTAAGAAAAAGACTATGAATCAGCCGGTCAGGTGCATTGTTTATTTATCAACCGTAGGAGATAATATTCCGATTTGGAATAAAGTTATGCTTACAAAAGAGGAAGCGGCCGCCTACAGTCACATAGGAATTAATAAGCTGGAGGAATTATTGAAGATTCCTAACTGTCCATTTGTTCTATATGTAGGAAAGAAAAAACTAATAAAAAGGGCAGAATTTGAAAGATATTTATTAGAAAACATAGAAATATAGGAATTTACTTTTGAGCTCATGCATGCTATAATTATTGTCGGTTGTTTGGGCTCTTTTTTAATAAGGAGGGAACAGCAACATGGGAAAAGACCTTCGTGGTAAGGAATTAGGTAGAGGTATAAGCCAGCGTTAACGCTGGGGCAACAGAAGGAATTTTGCAAGGTAGCGATAGGGAATACTTATGAGTATCAATATCGTTTTTTATTGCAAACAGGTCTGAGGACTGGCGAGATGGTGGGTTTGCGTTGGTCGGATGTTGATTTGGA
>JAXJRB010000012.1:0-4158 GCA_036310845.1 Lachnospiraceae bacterium
AAGGAAGTATTGCTGGCAGGGATTAAGGCAGTTGCCATTGCATTGGTACTGAGCACATGGTTCTTGGTTCCTTTTCTTGATTATATGCTTCGTGGAGAGTTTAATATAAACAGTATCCGCAATAATGATATTCTGATACAACGTCAGGGTGTTTTTCTCTCACAAGTATTTGCCATGTTTGATAATGCGATTGGCCAAAGTCTTGATTTGAGTGCAGGAACACAGGGAGATTTTGCACAGGGCGCAGGCTTGGGGCTAATGCTGGCGATTCCTGCATTACTGGTATTGTTTTTGATGGGATATCGAAAAAAGGAAGAGAAGAAGAACCAGAAACTAGCTGTAACAGCGTCATTTGTTGGTCTTGTTATGGTGGGTATGAGTACCATATATTTTCCATGGGATACGCTGTGTAGAGTGGCAAAAATTTTTCAATATATTATTGTGAAGATACAGTTCCCTTGGCGATTTACCGGTGTTGCGACAGCAGTATTGGCATTGCTTTGGTGTGCAGTGGTGTCTTATATCTGGAGGCAGTATGGACAGAAAAAAGCAATGGTATTGGCAGCAGGCGTTGTTCTTATCATGTCTTTGTCAGCAGGACATTTTATGATGGATTTGCTGAATCGAGGACAGAGGATACAGATACATTCTGTTACAGATATGGATAGCTTTGTTGCATCCGGAGAGGAATATCTTCTAGTAAATACTGTGTTGGATGATTTAAAGCAGGAGAATTTGCTTCATGCTAAGGATATAGAAGTTTCCGACTACATAAAGGCGGGAACAACGATAACATTCCATGCTAAGAATGCAGCAGAGCGTGCTGGAAGAATGGAGCTGCCACTTTTGTATTATGAAGGTTATCGTGCGATAGCAACAAGAGAAGATGGAACGAATATCCCACTAGAAATATCAGCAGGACAGAACAATGTGGTAAGCATAGAACTGGAAGCTGGTATGGATTGTGATGTTACAGTGGGATTTTGTGAACCATGGCATTGGAGAATGGCGGAGATTATTTCTGTAATGAGCTTATGTATCATTGTAGTATATGGTCTTTTGGATAAAAGAGGAGTAAAGAGTGAGAGTAGAGAAAAAGTATCTTAGAATTGTGTATATAGCATTGCTTTGTTTTTTTACTACATGGATGTTTGGTTTGGACTTTGAAGTTCCTACGGTAGAAAATGATGTGGGAATCATCTTTGGTATCATGGAAAATCTAAGACAAAGCTTTCGGTATGATTCGTTTATCATGACAATTATTTTTGCATCGTTGTTTTATGCATGTATTAAGATTGACCAAAAGAAAACGCATAACATGTATGGATTATATGCTGTAAATGCGATAATCGCTATTCTATGGTTGATGTCGGAGGGCTTTCGAATCAATGATGCTACCACAAATCTGTATTGCACAGAAGGACAGATTGCAAAGAGTATCATCTATGTCATTGGAGCCACCCATTTATTGAATGTGTTAAGTGGTCTATTATATGAGTTTTTAAAAGCCAAAAATCCAACAATGGAAATAAATACAAAAACATCAAAAATAGGTGATTTTTATAGCAAACATTCATATATTTGGTGGTTTATTCTTATGTTTTTGGTGTGGATACCTCATACAATCATATCCCATCCGGCAAGTATGGAATGTGATGCATGGGATTCGCTGTATCAGTATTTTGGTAAAGCTCCATTTACAGCGCATCATCCACCTGTTTTTACCGTTTTGCTTGGGTGGTTTGCGTCCTTAGGTCTTTCGCTAGGAGATGTCAATGTGGGATTTTTCCTATGGGTGTTATTGCAGACACTTATATGCACTGCAATCATGGCGTATGTACTGTATACTATGAATAAATTGAAGGCACCGCAATGGTTGATCATAATAACATTTCTAATTGCAGCGATTTCACCTTTTTACAATAGCTATGTAACTACGATTGTTAAGGATACTCCGTATTCATTTGCTGTGTTGCTTTATATGGTAGAACTTGTCTATATGCATATGGATTGGAAGAAGTATTGGAAGTCCATAGGGCATATTTTCTTGTTTGCTATGTCTAATATAGCAATGATACTTTTTAGACATAATGGAAAATACATTCTTGCCATTATGCTTGTTTATCTCATTATTAGATGTATGGTAAGAAAAAAGAAATATTCCATAAAAGGTATCATAACGAGTATTGCTTTATTAGTGTTGCCGTTGCTATTAGCAGAAGGGATTTCAAACGTAGTAATAAATCATTATGGTGTTACTGTGCAGGAAGGGGAAAGCATGAGAGAGTCTCTTTCGCTTCCGTTCCAGCAGACTGCCAGATATGCCAAGTATTATGATGCAGAGACCCCAGAGGAAGAGAAAGCAATAATAGACACAGTAATTGATTACTATGCATTAGCCAGTGTTTATGAACCGGGTATATCGGATCCGGTTAAGGCAAGATTTCACTACTATGCAACAAGTGAAGATTGGGTAAATTATTTTAAAGTATGGTTTAAGCAGTTTTTAAGACATCCAATGACTTATATTGAGGCTACGTTGAATCAGAATTACTATTTGATTTATCCTCAGAAGGAAAATATTAGATTATACTATTCTACGTATGTTGACTATTTCTATGACCATGCATTCCAGGATGAACTAGGCGCTGCAAAGTCTATGACCTTTTCAAGAGCAAATGACTGCCGTATTAGCGCATATAAGTTTGTAAACAAATTACCGATCATAGGGTTGTTTTCTAATATTGCAGTATATAACATAATCATGATTTATCTTATTGTATTTTCGATATATGATAAGAAAAGGGAGTTCTTATGGATTACGATTCCGGTTATATTAAGTGATTTGGTAGTGGTTGCAGGACCAGCAATCTATGATAATATTAGATATGCACTTCCTGTTGTTTATGCAATGCCATTGGTGGTAGCATATTTCTTGTATGTATATAGGAAGAGTAAAGGATAAGAAGTTACGATTGGGAGGAAATGTATGGAAGCGAAAGCAAAAAGAATAGGCGAGATTTGTTTCTGGATTGCATTAATCATAGAGCTTATTATCGTGATTGTTGATAAAAGTGCATATTTGAACCCGTATGAGAGTCAATTATTTCGTATTACCTTTTTGTTATTCGGAGCAAAGATTGTAACAACAAAGTATACCATGAAGGAATGGATTTGTATCGCTATTGTTGGAGTGATTGCGGCATGTTCTTACTTTATCAACGAGAAGGATGAGGCAGTGCGTGCTGTTGTATTCATTGCTTCATGCAAAGGGATATCATTAAATAAAAATATCAAGGTTATCTTCTATGTTACTATGATAGGCTGTATGGCTTTAATCCTTCTGTCTGTTACAGGGATTTTTGGTGGAATGTCTGTAACGGCGGATTATGGTCGAGAAGCGATAGAGACAAGATATACACTTGGAATGGGACATCCGAATGCATTGCATTGTATGATTTGGATGGTGATTACCTTGGCGATGTATGTCTATGATAGTTCCATGAAGTGGTATCACTATTTGTTGTGTATGATGATTAATATAGCTACCTATCTGTTAACCAATTCGAATACAGGTATGATGCTTGCTACAGCGATGATTTTAGGAGTTATTGTATTGCATTATATTCCGCTGTTGCAGAAGGCATCATGGGTGTATGTTGCGGGCGCAATGGTTGTTATTGCATGCATAGGATTTTCGGTATATGGAGCTTATGCAGGGAATGGCTGGAATGACAGTAATACCTTCATGTATAAGCTGGATAAAGTGTTAAATGGACGTTATGAGTATTGCTACAAGGTAGAGGCAGCGAGACTTTCCAATTGGAAGATTTTCGCAGCGCCAGAGAACACAGAGTATTTTGACGCAGGATTTGTAAGGGCATTTTATTGGTATGGTATTATTCCCGGAATCTTATATGGATTGATGCATATATATCTAATCTGGCAAAGCTTCAAGCATAAGGATTATGTGTTGTTGGTTATGGTTGTTGCATTTGCTGTTTATCATTTGATGGAGGCACATTTTGTGTCGGTATATTTACTTAGAAATTATTTACTGGTATGCATGGGATATTATTGGTATCAGCCATTTATGGAATATCAGGAATCAGCAGGGTACTTTTGGCAGATAAAGAAACTCTTAGGAAAGGCATAGAG
>JAXJRB010000013.1:0-8734 GCA_036310845.1 Lachnospiraceae bacterium
TAACAACCAATCCAGTTTCTTCTCTGACTTCACGTATCAATGCTTCTTTTTTATCCTCACCTGAAAGAATTCCTCCACCAGGAAACTTATAGTATTTTTCTTTTTGACTATAAACAAGTGCTATTCTCCCACAATCATCAATAATAACCCCTCGCGCTGATGGTCTGGAAAAAACATTATCACCTAACTCATAATCATGTAAATCCATTTCAAATAATAGCTCCATACCCAAGGTGAAAATTCAAAATTTTCACTCTCATCATAACATAACTTTTATTCAAAAAAATAACCTCTGCATAATATTTAATATTTTATTTAACATACAACTACTCTATCAAGCAAATCGTCATAATCCATATATACTACTATAATATTTAAATTTATTTTTTTATATAATGAAAGAGCAGCATATAAATACTGCTCTTTCCACATTAAAAATTTTTCATAATTATTCAGCAATTCACATTACTTCTTTGTAATATATCCCTGAGCCTTTAATAACTCTGCGCAAAGAACTGCACCACCTGCAGCACCTCTTACTGTGTTATGAGAAAGACCTACAAACTTCCAATCATATACATGATCTTCACGAATACGTCCAACAGATACACCCATACCGTTTTCATAGTTAACATCTAAGTTAACCTGTGGTCTGTTGTCCTCTTCTAAGTACTGGATAAACTGCTTTGGAGCGCTAGGAAGCTCTAATTCCTGTGGAGCACCCTTGAAGTTTACTAACTTCTCGATTAACTGCTCTTTGGTTGGCTTCTTCTTGAATTTTACAAATACAGCAGCTGTGTGACCATTTAATACAGGTACACGGATACACTGACATGTAATAACAGGAGAAGTAGCTGGCTTGATAACACCATCTTCAATCTGACCCCAGATTCTTAATGGCTCTTTCTCACTCTTCTCTTCCTCACCACCAATGTAAGGAATAATATTCTCTACCATTTCTGGCCAATCCTTAAATGTCTTACCAGCACCAGAGATTGCCTGATATGTAGTAGCAACCACTTCGTATGGCTCGAACTCTTTCCAAGCTGTTAATACAGGAGCATAGCTCTGGATAGAACAGTTAGGCTTTACAGCTACGAAACCTCTTGTTGTTCCAAGACGCTTCTTCTGGAACTCGATTACGTTCATGTGATCTGGATTGATTTCAGGCACTACCATAGGAACGTCCGGAGTCCATCTATGAGCAGAGTTGTTACTTACAACAGGAGTTTCTGTCTTTGCGTAATCTTCCTCAATCTTCATGATTTCTTCTTTTGTCATATCTACAGCAGAGAATACAAAGTCAACTTCTGCTGCAACCTTTTCTACCTCATTTACATTCATAACAACAAGGTTCTTTACTGCTTCTGGCATAGGTGTTGTCATTTTCCATCTGTCACCTACAGCTTCAGCATATGTCTTTCCTGCTGAACGCGGGCTTGCTGCGATAGTTGTTACTTCAAACCATGGATGGTTCTCTAATAAAGAGATAAATCTCTGTCCTACCATACCGGTACCACCAAGGATACCAACTTTTAACTTTTCACTCATTATGTTTCTCCTCATTTCATAATTCTCTTGTAATTATTCAGCACCTTAATAATTACTTTCTATTTACATTATAGTTTGATTCACGATCAAACTTAAAATGTTACAACATTAGCTTAAGGATAAATATTCCTTATTGATACGAATAACCTCTTTCATCGCATCCGGTCCCGGAGCGCCGATTGTCATTCTCTTATTTACACAAGTCTCAAGACTTACTGCATCAAAAATATCCTGTTCAAATACAGGGCTGATTGCCTGTAATTCTTCTAATGATAACTCATCAATTGCCTTGTTCTGTTCAATACAATATAACACAAGTCTTCCGATAATACCATGCGCATCTCTGAAAGGAACACCGTGATTTACCAAATAATCTGCTGCATCCGTAGCATTTGTAAATCCTCTCATTGCGCTTGTCTTCATTACATCATCATTGAACTTCAAGGTTCTTAACATACCTGTAAATAATGCAATGCATCCCTTTACGGTATCAATTGCATCAAAGGACAGCTCCTTGTCTTCCTGCATATCCTTGTTGTATGCAAGCGGAATTCCCTTCATCGTAGTTAAAATCGAAATCAATGCACCATACACACGCCCTGTCTTACCACGTACAAGCTCTGCAATATCAGGATTCTTCTTCTGTGGCATGATACTACTTCCGGTAGAATATGCATCATCAATCTCAACGAAACGATATTCATTCGAATTCCAAATAATGATTTCTTCACAGAAACGGCTTAAATGCATCATAATGGTTGACATAGCTGATAACAACTCAATCACATAATCTCTGTCTGCAACAGAATCCATACTATTCAAAGTTGGTCCATTAAAATCTAACAGCTCTGCCGTATATGCTCTATCCAGCGGATAAGTTGTTCCTGCCAAAGCTCCTGAACCCAACGGACAGTAATTCATTCTTTCATATATATCTTCTAAACGCTGTCTGTCACGCTTAAACATCTCAAAATATGCACCCATATGATGTGCCAATGTAATCGGCTGAGCCTTCTGTAAATGAGTAAATCCTGGCATATAGGTCTCAAGATTTTCTTCCATAATATGAATCAATACTTCAAGAAGCTCCTTTAACAGCTCATTAATCTGCGTAACCTCTTCTCTTGTATAAAGCTTCATATCAAGCGCTACCTGATCATTACGGCTTCTTCCTGTATGTAGCTTCTTGCCTGCATCACCAATTCTATCAATCAGATTCGCCTCAACAAAGCTATGAATATCTTCATATTCATCTGTAATCTCAAGAGTTCCTTCCTGAACATCTTTCAAAATGCTCTCTAACCCGGATAAAATCTGAGTCATTTCATCATTTGTCAGAATCCCTTGTTTCGTCAGCATTTTAACATGAGCCATGCTTCCCTGCACATCCTGTACAAAAAATTTCTGATCAAAAGATATGGAAGCATTAAAGTTATATACTAATTTGTCCGTTTCCTTGGTGAAACGGCCGCCCCAAAGCTGTGCCATTATCATGTCCTCCATACTAAATAAAATATAATTCTAAATGTAACATAAGTTTCTTCATGAATCAAGAATGATTATTCATAATATTAAAGCTCATTGCATAAATATTATATGCTTTTTGCATATATAACCACTTCTCAGGCACCTTTTCGCACGAAAATCATATCTTATTTTATAAGAAATCACAAAAGGATGTGAAAAAGTGAGTCATAAAGCATTTCTACGACTGGAACATGTTAATTTCTCTTACTATAGTGCTCTAGGTGAAATCGAAGTCATAAACGATTTAAGTTTTTCTATCGAAAAAGGTAGCTTTACCGCTTTTGTAGGCCCTAGTGGCTGTGGAAAATCCACCATCTTATCTCTGATTGCGGGTCTATTACAGCCTACCAATGGTAACCTAACCTTTTATTCAGAAAAATTTACTGCACCCGGCATCGGTTATATGCTACAGCGCGATCATTTACTTGAGTGGAGGGATGTCTATCACAATATCTTGCTCGGGCTTGAGATACAGCATAAACTCACCAAAGACAATCTTCTCCTTGTGGATGAATTACTCGAAAAATATCATTTATCCGAGGTTAAAAACCAAAAACCATCTGCTCTATCTGGTGGCATGCGACAACGTATTGCATTGATTCGAACCCTAGCATTAAGACCAGACCTCTTACTACTAGATGAACCCTTCAGCGCATTGGATTACCAGACAAGACTAAATGTTTCTACAGATGTTCACAACATCATCAAATCCGAGGAAAAAACCGCTATTCTTGTCACTCATGATATTTCTGAGGCTGTTGCCATGGCAGATACCGTTATTATCTTATCAAAATCTCCCTGCCAAGCAAAAAAAATAGTTCCAATTGAATTTGAAAAACATGGAATTTTAAGAGAAGCAGTTAGAAAGTCTCCTCTTTTTCAAGAATATTTCGATTGTATATGGAGGGATTTGCAAGATGAAAAAAATAAAAATTGATGTTCATACAAGCTCTTTTTCACCCGGACAAAAGGCATACTTACATAGTATAAAAATGCAAAAACTACTTATTATCTGGTGTCGTTTTCTTATCTTTGCCGGCTTTTTAACTATTTGGCAGCTTGCTGCTGATTTCGGATGGATTGACGACTTCTACTTTAGTTCTCCAATTGCAATTGGAACTTTATTCCTTCACGACATTACCACTATGTCTTTATTAAACCACATACGCATTACACTTATAGAATCTAGTCTAAGCTTTCTATTGATTATTCTCTGCTCCTTGCTTGTGGCTACCCTGTTTTGGTTCTATCCTGTTCTTGGCAAAATGTTTGAGCCCTTTCTAATTGTGTTGAACAGTCTTCCAAAATCAGCTCTTGCCCCTTTAATCATTGTATGGCTTGGAACAGGACCTAAAACTATCATCCTGTGTGGTATGTCAGTAGGTCTCTTTGGCTGTATCTTGAATCTATATCAAACTTTCCAGCAGACCGACCCCGAACGCTTAAAACTAATTGAAACGCTTGGTGGCACAAGAATACAAGCATTTACCAAAGTCGTTTTTCCTGGTAATACACCAGCTTTTATATCTGTAGCCAAGGTAAATATTGGTTTAGCATTGGTCGGCGTTATTATCGGAGAATTCCTTGCAGGAAGACAAGGTTTAGGTTATCTTATCATTTATGGTTCGCAAACCTTTAAGCTTGATTTAGTGATTTTAAGCATCGTTATACTATGCATTATCGCCATGGGACTTTATTGGGGATTAAATATTCTAGAAAAAAAGATGGTAGAAAAGATGGGATAATTAGAAAAAGCCTTGGACTGATTCACCAAGGCTTTTAAGCTTTCGAAGGGACTCGAACCCTCGACCTACTGATTACGAATCAGTTGCGCTACCAACTGCGCTACGAAAGCCTATAATCAGTATGTATTATGTATACCGACTATATTATTATAACTAGTATTATCTTATTTTGCAAGAACTTTTTGTATAATTGAAATAATAAAAATTTCTTACGCACTTAGCAGCAAATGCTAAGTACTGTGTGAACAGTAACTTTATTACTCAACTTTAAGGAATTTCATCCATCCCTTCGCATCCTTGGCCGAAAGCTTAATTGTATAATCACCCGTCTTAGGAATAATCAATTCAAAGCTCTCAACATCCCTTTCACCTCTGTTGCTAGTAATAAATGTTTTTTCTTCATAATGTCACTCCCGTATTTAAAGACATTCATTCTAATATTTACGAATTCTCTTCCTTCAAAATATGCACATCCAACTTTTGATATGGGATCTCAATACCTTCTTTATCAAAGGTAATCTTAATCGTTTCCAATAATCTCCACCTAAGCTCCCAGTACTTGGCATTTTCACAGTAAACACGAAGCCCTAGCACTACTTCACTTGCCCCCAATGAATCCACATATACTCGTTTCGTATCATCTTGTTTCACGTCCGCATCTTCATCAATAATTCTCCACAAAATATCTTTTGCCTTCTTAATATCTGCATCATAAGAGATACCAACTGTTACATCCACTCGACGCAAATGAGCCTCCGAAAAGTTTGTCATGGAATTATTTGCCAGTGCTCCATTCGGAAGAATAACAATTTTATTGTCTCCTGTTTGAAGCTTAGTGAAGAAAATTCCTATCTCCTTTACCGTTCCCTCATTACCATTAGAATCCTCTATAATGTAATCACCGACACGAAATGGTTTCAGAAGCAGAATCAAAATTCCACCTGCTATATTGCTCAGACTACCTTGCAGAGCAAGACCAACTGCCACTCCTGCGCTGCCCATAAGTGCTACAATACTCGTTGCATCAAACCCAAAATTTCCTGCCACAATCAGCACAAGAATAAAATTCAAAATCACCTTAAGTAAACTATCGAGAAACTGAATTACGCCAAGCTCTATGCTTGCTTTTGTAAGCGATTTCTTTAATATTTTACGGATGAACTTTATCAACTTGAACCCAATAAATAAAATAACTGCAGCAATAAGTACTCTGATTCCTAAATTCAGTGCCTTTTCTGGTAAATCCGCTATAAATTTTTCCAAAGCATTCATACTCTTATTTAATTCGATTAATTCTTCCTGTGTCATATACGCTACTCCTATTCTACCATATTTGCATTTTATTACGGCATCCGCAACAAATGCGAATGCCCACTAAACAGTAACGATGTAATTAACATTATTAAACAATCACAATAACGCATGAATAAATAAACCGCTTCTAAGCTTCGGCTCAAACCATGTAGACTTTGGCGGCATCAAGCGATTTGCATCCGCTACGCCAAACAATTCATGAATCGATGTTGGATACATTGCAAAAGCAACCTTACAATCTAAGTTTACTCTTCTTTCAAGCTCTTCAATTCCACGAATTCCACCAATAAAATCAATTCTCTTATCTGTCTTAGGGTCTTCAATACCTAGCATTGGTGCTAAACAATGATTTTGTAAAATGGCAACATCTAATCCATCTACCGGGTCATCATTCTGATATTCTTCCTTTACTTCTAATAAATACCATGTATTACCCAACAGCATGGAAATCTGTCCTTTTTTCTCAGGCTTATGACATGCATTTCCCTTCTCAACAATAGAGAATACATCCTGAATCTTCACCATGAACTCTTCTTCACTTAATCCATTTAAATCTTTAACCACACGATTATAATCCATAATCATCAACTCTTCATCTGCAAATAAAACAGATAAGAAATAGTTAAATTCTTCCTCACCCGTGTATGTCGGGTTTTCTTCTCTCTTCTTAAGGCCAACCTTTACCGCAGATGCACAACGATGATGTCCATCTGCAATATAAATCTCATTAATTCCAGCAAATGTATTCTGAATCGCCATAACATCCGAATCTTCTCTGATACACCATACACGATGGGTAATTCCATCCTCAGACGCAAAATCATACAACGTCGCACTTTGTTTCGTTCTTATTAAAATCTCTCTTAACACATCATTTGCGCGATACACCAAAAAAATAGGACCTGTCTGTGCATTACAGCTATCGACATGGCGAATACGGTCAAGTTCTTTATCCGCTCTTGTATTCTCGTGCTTTTTAATAACCTGCTTCTGATAATCATCTACACTTGCACAGGCTACAATACCAGTCTGCACTCTCCCATTCATAGTCAACTCATAAATATAATAAACCGGCTTATCTTCCTGAATAAACTGTCCCTGTTCAATCATGCTCCATAATAAATCATGCGCTTTCTGATAAACTCTATCATCATAAGTATCTACCGCCGTGTCAAACTGCGTTTCAGCTCTATCTATATTTAAAAAAGAAAGCGGTTTTCCCTGGACTGCTTCGGTAGCTTCCTCTCTATTATATACATCGTATGGAAGTGCTACAATTTCCGCCTCTAATCCATACTTTGGTCTATATGCTCTAAAAGGTTTTATTACTGCCATTTCAATTCCTCCGTCATGTATTCTTCCTCTATAATCCGTACACTTTATATCCATTTCCCATTTCTTTAACAAGAATTTCTTGCCAAAGTGTGTGCGCTAGCACACACTATTTTTATTGTATCAAAAAACACTTCTAAAATGAAGTTATTTCTATTATTTGTAACCAGAATACCACAATAAATAATTACTATGATGTTTTTTGACAAGTATTCCTTATAGTGTTAGAATAAGTTGAACTAATTGCAACTATCAAAACTCTAAATCATTACAATTAGCTTCAAAAAGATTAACAATTTAGAAAGGATGGCGTTATTATGACTCCAGAAGATAGAGTATTTCTTGAACGAATCAACGCATATGCTGACAACGTGTTACACGACATTGACCCTCAAAAGACAAAAATTTCTTACCAGCTCGATAAATTAAAACCAATTATGGAAGAAATTGCCGCTGAAACAAATGTAACTGTAACAGATGTCTTTATTAAGTATATGGATCTTGCCAGCGAAGCAACCGTTGCCACTGAGAAAAAATTCCAAAGCACTGTTGGCAATATGACAAAATATGGCGATGTTCATGATACATTTTCCATCTACAATTGATATCAAGATAACGAATGTGTTAGAACACATTTTCGCATACGTTTGCACAGAAAAAGGATGCTTCCCCAAGCATCCTTTTTCTAACCTTTTACACTTTTCTCGAAAAAATTTTCTTTTACACTTTCCCTTTACACATTTCCGTAAGATTTTCCTTTTACACTTTCCCTTTACACATTTCCATAAGAATTTCCTTTTACATTTTCCCTTTACACATTTCTGCAAGAATTTCCTTTTACATTTTCCCTTTACACATTTCTGCAAGAATTTCCTTTTACATTTTCACTCTTCACATTTCCGTAAGATTTTCCTTTTACATCTTTCCTACACTTACACGATTAAACAATTCCCCCCCATTTTTATTCCCCATATTATCATATTGAAGTTCCCCACTCTTTCAATATGCTTAAGAACTCTCACCCACACAAACATCTACTACACAAGTAACAATGTTCTATTTCGTTCGTAACGCCGTTCTTATGAGATGATTATTGCACAGAACAACGTTATTGTCAACCATATTTCGACATTTTTTTATACTTTAAGTTTGCATGTCTATCAAATATCATCAGCGCCGACTTTCCTTTCAGATATCCCATAAAACTTGATACACTCATTTTAGGTGGTATGCTTACCAACATATGAATGTGATCCGCCATTAAA
>JAXJRB010000014.1:0-3155 GCA_036310845.1 Lachnospiraceae bacterium
GCAATCCGCTTTTCCTCTGTATGGAAATATCCTTTGGAATCGCCGGGAATATCCTCAAATCCAATGGGAACCGGGGCAACATTCATAAGTGCCTGCACAAAGTCCTCATATCCCTCCACCGTAGATAAAAGCTCCTGTGCTTCCAGTTCCGGAATTGGCTTTCCGTCTGTCTGCGATACATCAAATACAGACACAGCACGAAACGCCGGAATCGTGACCTCTACCTGCTCCTTTTGGGGCATACCGTTTTCATCAAACATCATCTCTCCGGTCACAGGGTCTAATTTATCCCGTTCCTCTTTAATTTTGTAAGGGGCAGGTGCAAGAATACGGATTGCCTTTTCTCCTTTGTTAACGTGTCTTTCAAAATTCTTCTGCCATGCCTTATATCCGGCTACAAGCGTTGCTTCCGGCTTTTGCATGGCGATAAGTAAAGTGTTGTTAAAGCTGTAATTATGAAATTTTGACATGGTGGAAAGATAAGTCTTGTACTTTTCACTCTCAAAAAGTTCCTTTAATCCTTCCTCCAGCTTGTCTGTAATTTCCTGTACTTTTTGTTTTTCTGTTATATGAATTGTATTCATATTTTCGTCTGCCATAATAAACCTCCATATTTTCATTTTTTGCACGACAAAAGGCAGCCCGCTATGGACTGCCTTCTGCATAATCACACTATTAAATTAAACTGCTATAATACTTTCCAGTATCCTGCCTTTTTTGAGCCAACCCGCTCTATATAACCATTTTCTCTTAAAAATGATATATTGTTTTCTACTGCTGTTTCACTCACACCTAATATGTTATGAAGTTCCGCAGTTGTAATGTTTGGATTGTCTCTCATTTCTGCAATAATCTTTTGTCTTCTGGAATTTAAAGGTTTCTTATCCCCAACCTTTTTCCCAACTTTATTCCCAACCTTATTTATTCTCTCAAATGGGATAGTAACAACAATGGAATTCTCCCTAAATGAAAATGCATCTTTTCCATACATTTCCGTAATTTTAGGAACCCCTCGTCCGGATTTCTCACTTATGTGCAGTTGAAGGAAAATCTCGGATAACTTTTCATTTACAGGGATTGATTCTCCTAAGAAAAATCCCTCCATGGTCTGCGCTGGTGCAAGTGTTCCTCTCGATAATATCTCTATCCGGTCAGAGAAAACCGAAATCATTGGCTCATTTCCTTCCACCCATTTATTGTGTAGAACGGCATTTATGATAGCCTCACGAAATGCCTTATTATCAAATAAAGGTACTTCTTTTCTCTCAACAACCCTGTCTGTTTCGTCCGTCTGAATCAGGTTCAACACATCCCCATAACGCAATAACTCGTCCAGGCTGTATAATAAACAGTCATTTCCAAATTCACGCACTGAGAAAAGATTAGAGCCTTTTGTTTCTCCATCAAAAATAGATACACGAAGCGGAAAATGGGAATTATCCGATAATAACTGTGCTAAAATATTAAATTCGCCCTCCTCCGTTTTTAAACCCAAGTTCTTAATAAACGTCTTTTGATTCAAAACAATCCCTTTTGAACCATAATATCCAAAGAGTTTTTGAAATGTAAGCTCCTGATATTTTGCCGGTACCGTTTCTATCGTTTCCGTTCTTCCATCAAGTATTTTGAAAAGTTCAATTTCTCTCTTAGGGTAATCTTTCATATTACATTTTGACGATCCTATCCTTAAAAACCTCTTTTCTTTAAATGCCGTAGGAATTTCGGTTGCCGCAGGAATTACCAAACCAACGACTCTCTTTCCATAAATTTCTGTTTCTTCAAAACTAAAATTTATGCTTGGTAACAGATTTCTCGCAAGATAATTCTGATACGGTTCCTTGTTATATTCACAATACTGGTTAAATGTTGTTCCTACAATTTCATGGGTTGTATCATTTACACCCCAAATGAAATACGCATATTTTTTATAATGAAAAGCCGCCGCATTTGACAGGGCAGATACATATTCGCCTAATGCCTCAGGCTGAAACCAGTTTTCCTTAAATTCAAACCATTCCTGTTCATCACTTAAGGCACATAAATCTAAAACAATTTGTTTAATATCCATTAGTATGCTCCTTTACCCAACTTTTATTCCCAACCAAAATAATTATAACATGTTGGGAATAAAGTTGGGAATAAAAATAAAAAAACTTCAGATTTTCTTATAAGGTTTCTTCTTTTCCCTTTACCTTTTGTGGCATAGGCTTTTCTGTATCTTCTCCTGCAACCTTTGCTTTCATCACCTCCAACTTCGCCTTCAGGGACACTCTTTCTGCAGGTGCATCTGCATACTGTCTGATGCCCTTATCCTGCTCTGTACCCACTGCTTTCTCTGCAAGCGGAATATTCTTCGCCGGACGGTCTGCAACCTCTTTTTCGCTCTTTGGAGCTTCCGGCTCATCATCCATATCAATCCCATCATTGCCCTTTTCATCCATGTTAAGCAGGGCATTTAATGCAGACAGACGCTCTAACTTCTCTGCAAGCTCCGCTTCCTGCGCAAAAGGCTTGGTTACCTCCACCTTTGCGGTTTCAAGCTGATGCTCCACAGTTTCAAGTTTTGTCTGTGCTTCCATGAGTTGCTTTGGCATGGATTCCAGTGCATGGTTGATACGGGCAATATTTCCAATCGGGTCTGAACCGACTTCCAGATTGTGGGAAAGCTGACCTTTCAGGTTCATCACAAATTTGTGGTTGAACGCATCAAAAGATACTGCCATCTTAAAACCTGCATATTCGCCAATGACCGCAGGGGCATTGACTGTTTTTATTTCTTTACACATCTCCACAAGGGCTGTTCCGGCTTCTTTCTTATCCGTATAGAGCTTGTCCCCCACTTTCATGGAAAACTGCTCTTTGTCCACCGGAAGATTTGCTTTTGCAGTCTGAATGTCCGCCTGCATCCCGCTGATACGCTCCTTTAAAATCGTGATCTGCTGAGGATAATGCTTTGCGATGTTGTCCTCCAGTCGGTATTTCTGACTGGTATGGTTTGCTTTCATAAGTTTCAGTTTTGAAACCTGAATATCGAGGTCATGAGGTAAGCACAGTCTGTCATCTACTTCGACAGTACCATACTCCCTCCAAAACCGTACGTACACCTCTCGATGTATACGGCTCGCCATAAGTTCAACTTAGCGTTTTTCATCACA
>JAXJRB010000015.1:0-36552 GCA_036310845.1 Lachnospiraceae bacterium
AGCAGTAATCTTTGATATGTTTGAAACGTTAATTACACACTATCATAGTCCATTATATTTCGGCGCGCAGATGGCAGCAGATGCAGGAATTGCAGAAGAGAAATTTCAAGCCTTGTGGCGCCCGACGGAGTATGACCGTACAATTGGGAAACTGACATTTGAAGAAGTAGTAGAAAATATTTTAAGAGAAAATAGATGTTATTCCGGAGAATTAGTAAAAAAAATTGTACAAAGGCGTATCGAAACCAAGGAAGATTGTTTTAAGAAAATACATGAAGAAATCATACCTATGCTCGAGCAGCTAAAAGCAAAAGGTATATTAATAGGATTAATCAGTAATTGTTTTTCAGAAGAAGCAGAGGTAATACGAAGAAGTGTACTGTTCCCATATTTTGATGCCGTATATTTATCTTATGAACAAGGAGTACAGAAACCGGATAAAGAGATTTATAAAAGATGCATGGCTGACTTGGGTGTAAGACCAGAGGAATGTCTTTACATAGGAGATGGAGGAAGTAATGAACTGGAAGCTGCGCGAACACTTGGTATGAAGGCACTTCAGGCGGTGTGGTATTTACAGGAAGGAACTTCGCAGCCGATGGGGAGAATGGAAGCATTTGAGCAACTAGAAAGTCCGAGGGATGTGCTTGAACACTTATTGGATAAATGATAGAAAAGCAGGAAAAACATGAACTTATTGATGAAGAGTATTGCGTTAGGGAAGGAAGCGTATGGATTACCGGAAAAGGAAACAAATCAATGGATGAACTTCATTCGACAAATAAACCATATATAAAAAATCTCATTATATAAAATGAAAGAGGAATTGCATCAAAAGTTAACCTAGCTTATAATTTAAAATGATATTAGAAAAGCCAGTAGTCTAATAATCTAAGAAATGATACAAGAAAGGGCAGGAATTTGATTTGAAGCGAATTATTCAGGACATCAAGAGCCAACAATTTAGCAATGTGTATCTTCTTTATGGGGAAGAGGCATATTTAAGAAAGCAATATCGTGACAAGCTGAAAAGTGCATTGGTAGCAGCGGATGATTCCATGAATTTTACAGCCTTTGCAGGTAAGGATATTAATGTAAATGAAGTCATTGATTTGGCAGGAACGTTACCATTTTTTGCGGAGCGAAGAGTGATTCTGGTAGAAAATAGTGGATGGCTTAAGTCAGCGAATGATAGAGTGGCAGAGCTTGTAAAAGATTTGCCGGATACTACATTTCTAATCTTTGTTGAGGAAGAGGTTGATAAACGTAATAAGCTCTTTAAGGCAATTGGAGCAAAAGGATATGCAGCATCCTTTGAAGTGCAGGATGAAGCGACGCTCAAAAAATGGATTATGGGATTGCTTAAAAAGGAAAATAAGCTGATTACAGGTGACGCGTTGAACCTGTTGCTTGATAGAACAGGAACGGATATGGAGCAGATTGCAAAAGAGGTAGAGAAGTTAATCTGCTACAAATATTATGAAGAAGGCATTACGCAAAAAGATGTAGAAGAGCTTTGTACCGTAAGAATTCAGAATAAGATATTTGATATGGTGGAAGCAGTTGCTGACAAAAAGCAGAAACAGGCACTTGATTTGTATTATGATTTACTTGCATTAAAAGAAGCACCAATGAAGATTTTAGCGTTGATTGCAAGACAGTTTAATCTGCTGTTACAGGTTCGAGAGATGAAAACAAAGGGATATGATGAAGCAACGATTGCACAGAAGACAGGATTAAATCCATATTTTCTCAAGAAAAAATATTTGCCACAGTCTTCCAGATTCAAGCTTGAACAACTGCAAAAGGCAGTACAAGCTTGTGTGCAGGCAGATGAGGATGTGAAAACAGGAAGAGTGACAGATTTATTAAGTGTCGAGTTGATAATTGTTAGCTTGTCTATGTAAAAAAGAGTAATAAAGATCACTAAAACATAATTTTTGTGTAAATATAACGCAGGAAAAAATGAGAGGAAGTACAACATATGATACCAAAGGATCCAGTAATGCTATTAAGCTTTATTAATTTGAAGTTACGAGATTTTTATCCAAGTCTGGAAGCTTTTTGCGAGGATACGGACGAAGATATGCAAGCTATGATCGACAAGCTTGCAGGAATAGATTATCATTACGATAAAGAGAAGAATCAGTTTGTATAAATGAATAAAGAGAATTCCCGAAAGCGATTAGAAGTTTCGTTTTCGGGAATTTTTTTGTTTGCCGATAAAAGAGGTCAAGGCAACTAAGAGATATACAAGCGCCTCCAGAAACAAGTATTTTTTTAAATGGAAGAACCAGAATAAAAGAGCAAAAATGAAACCTAGCATTAAGGTAATATCCATTTTTTTCTGAAAGCAGATGTTTTCAGAAGCATCAACAGAGCGATTCGGATGATTGACTGGGCCGAGAGCTCTTAGAGCAATAATACAAAGCAATATCAGTAAGAAAGATAAAATGGGCGCCAAAACATAATATTTTACAATTAATAAAACCATAGCCAACGTCCCGCAAGAGAGAAGAAGGCATGTAAAATATCGTTCCATATGAAGTCCGCCACCGAAAGAGCGAAGCGGAATGAAAAAGAGAAAGAAAAAAACACATTCTAATTTCATGTCTAAAAATACAGCAATCAAGATACTGCATATTACATTTATGAAAAGTTCCAAAAAAGTTTCAAAACCATATTGATATATTTCATAGTCATCGGGCTCAATGAAGCCTTTCTGAGAGATATAATCCGTTAGTATAGTTGCTAGTTTCATTTTTATAATCATACCTTTCTGATATGTACCAAATAATAACATAAAATTAGAAAGAAACAAATAAGTAAAATATAAAATGTAAGAAATACGACTTATTGTGTTAGTTTTGTTTTCTCAAAAGAGGGGAAAAGTAGAGAGATAAGGAAATGTAAAAGTGTGTTACATAGAGAATGAACAATAAGAAAATAATTGCAAAAATAATCCTAAAAATAGCGAATTGACACAAAATAGTGAAAGGTGTTGTACAATTGGTTTTGCAATGAATAAAGAGTTGATACAAAAAAGAGAGGAATTGGTATGTTATGAATTATAAAAAGAGCATGAAACGCATGTTACTTTTAACGAGTCTGTTTCTGATTGTGTCATTTTGCTCAAATACCTATGCATTGGAAAAGGGAAACGATGATAAAGCAATTGTGTTTGCACTTGATACTAGTGGAAGTATGAAAACAAATGACCCAGACAGATTAGCCATTGACAGTATCATGCAGATGATATATACACTTACATCCGACTATAGAGTTGGTTTTATCGCTTATAATTCAGAGATCACCATGGATCAAATGCCGCTAGCGAATGAAAGACGTAATGAGATTATGAAAATGACAGAAGCAATCCAATATGCAGGCTATAGCAATGCAGGAGAGGGACTGAAAAAGGCAGTAGAATTTCTAAGTAATGATACTGCAGAAGAAAAGCATGTTGTACTGTTGTCCGATGGAGAGATTTTATTAAAAAAAGAGTCTGATACGCAAGCTTCAAAAGAGTTATATCAGAATGCCATTCGTGATGCGAGGGAACGGGGGATTGTAATTCATGTAATTGGGCTTGGTGATGAAATGGAAGATATGAATAATGCCATATTTCAAGCGGGTGAAGATACAGGAGGAAGAACTTATTATACACCACAGGCAATAGATATTCAGAATGCCATAGATTCTATCCTGGAAGAAGAACTGGCGATAAAGCAGTCGACCATTGCTATGATAGATTCCAGTGGCGAACAGGAAAATATATCAATAGAACTACCATATGCGTATGCAAGCAAAGTTAGAATATTGCTAACCAGCACAGCACCGATTCAGAACCTGAACACTAATTTTCAGGCAGATAGTGCGAATCAGATAAACGGCGAAAGATATTCACTAATAGAAATGAATGAACCATATGGTAAAAAGATAGATTTAAGCTTCCGAGGAACCAAGGATAATCGTGTACGTGTTACGGTAATACCGGAATATCGAGTGATTCCTAAGGTAGAGGTGACCTATAAGGATGAAGTTCCAACATCAGAAAACTCTCTTTTTTATAACAGAACAGCAGAGATTACTTATTCATTTTATGACTTGGATAATCATGACATTCAATTATGGACGGATGATTATTTTGAACATAATAAGCTTGGTGTTACCATAGCGGAGCATTCAGAAGAGTTAACACTGAATGAAGGAATACTACAGAAAAAAGTATCAGTTCTTAATACACAGACCGTAGAAACAAGTATAGACTATTCGAAGCTGCAGGTTAATGTGATCGGAATTAATACAGCAGACATAACGCTGGAGGAACCGCCATTATTGCCAATACCTGAGCCTGAACCAGAGCCACCATATGCTCTGATTATAGCGGTAATCGTAACAGCAGTGCTTTTGCTTGTGATTATCATTATTTTAATCATAAAGAGCAGGAAAAAACCTCCGGTACAGGAAGAGGACAAGCCGGAACCAAGCTCCTATAGCTATGCCGGAAAGCTGAATATCTATATCACGCAGACACAGTCAGGATATGATATACCACCATTGTCATTTAATCTGTTCCGGTTACCACCGGGTAAAGTAATCTCCTTGAAGGAGATACTGGAGAACTGCAATGTGAGTGAAGAGTTTGCAGGTGCAGAAGCCATTTATTTCAAGTCAGGTGCCAATCACAATCTGGTCATAACCAATAATTCTGATTGTACGGTTATGAAGAATCGTGAAATCATGATGAAAAAGAAAAGCTATCAGATTACGCCGGATTCTAAGGTAGATATTACCTTTGAAGATGAAATAAGCGAATTGATGTTTCAGTATAAAGAACTTAAGCCTTCTGAGATGTGGTAGAAAGCATATTCAGAAAGGTAAAAAATAACACACAAAGGGAGTGGGAAAAGATGGAAATAATCAACCAAACAAACAGGACGCTTCTGTTGGATGTCATTAATCCACAAATGCCAGACTTGCTTACCATGATAGGTGATGTAAAGGGCATTGACAGTCTGGATGATGACAAGATGAAAGAAATTAATCAGTTCTTAGAGTGCCACAGCTATGAAGAGGTGGAACGCAAGTTCCAGCCGGTAGTATGGTCATTCTTTGACGCAAATTCTCAGTCGGTAAAGTATACGCTTGAGAAGCCGGAGAACATACCGGATTCTATGCTGACACCGATTAATATTAATGAATTCGAGAATTTTCAGAAGGCAGTGCTGTCTGTTATGCAGTCCAGAAAAGCACAGGGACTACTCAACGTAGAGTTTGGGTTTGAGAAGATGCTGGAGATGATATCGCCGAAAAAGGTAATGGATGATATTAAGCAGGTGCGAAAGGAAATCCAGTATAACTATAAGAAATTTGCAGAATTAGAGGATGGAGATCCACAGAAGCTGGATTTAGGAGATAAGCTGAATCTGCTGTTTGAGGATGCAAGCAAGAATTATAACAATATTATGGCAATGTTACCTCTAGCAATTGAAGATATTAAGACAAGATTATTGCTAGGTGCTGGAGAGCAGATAAATGACGGGCAGGATATTGTACCAGGTTATCTGTCTCTGGGGGATAGTGGAGAACTTAAGGTTTTGGAAGCACCAAAATCAGATACAACTGCATTGGTAGCTTTGGATGATAATGTGAATACAGGATTAATGGAGGTAATCAAGGAGGATTATCAGGCAGTCAATGACCAGCATAACGATTATGTGGAGAGTCTGGTTGTTCGTACCTTCTGTCCATTGGCATCCACGCAGCAGACAGCAATTGACGTAGAAACAGAGGTAGCCAATTATAACAGCTATCTGGAATTTTATCGGACATCGAAGGATAATTTTATTAAGGTTGTAAAGCCTTTGTTGGAAAAATTACTGGGAATCAGAATGTTCTTTGACCAGTATAAGACCAAGAAAAAGGGCATGAAGCCGGCATTGCTGATTGCGAATGTTTCACCGGAAATGATTGCAAAGAGTTCTTATATGCCACGATTGATTACTTATCTGAATACCACAAACGGCAAAAATAACTTCCATGATACCATCTGGTATGCTATTTACCCGAATGTTTCGTGGAGTCAGAATGTAACCAATAAGATACAGAGAGAACGTTTCAAGGGTAATGTGAAGAAGGTCAGTACAGATGTATATAGCATGGAAGCACTTGCTACTCTTATGGATGTCTTTAAGGAGTATCGTGTAGAAACCTTCTTCTCTTTTGAAAATCGTGAAGAAACCACCTTTAATGCATTGGCGGCAGAAGGCATTGATAAGGCAATCGAAAAGTGTAAGCCATTGATGGGTAAGCCATATAGCGAGTTCGCGATTCCGGTATTGCCGAACTTTACGGTGATTCCTAAGAATAAGTCAGGAGTCATTCTGGACAGCAGGATGAAGGTATCTGAGAGCAAGGGGGCTGAATTATCAGATGCAAAAGAGGATATTATGCGGCTCTGGATAGAGGGTGTTTATATCAATGGAGCATATGTGGCAGCAGGCTTCCGTGCTGCTTGTCAGTGTCCGGAATTCTTAAAGGATCATTTTACGAAGGCAAAAGCACTAACAGACTTGGAGCTTCCGGGGGTTCGATTTGATATTGAAGCAGGTAATAATTCCTTAATGGCGTATACAACTATGCCAAAGGAAATCACAGGCTTTACCAATAGCATAAAGGCACAGATTAATCAGAAGAATTTTGGCTGGATCTTTGCTTCCGAGAATGCTTCCCTGAATGGAGAAAATATTACCAATATTTCGGTTTATAAGGCAAGAAATCTTCTGTATGATTCAGAAAAATCTTCCTACGAACCGGTATATAAGACGCAGGTAACAACCTATATCGAGAGAATTCTCAGATATGTAACCGGTGATTTCAAAGAGGATAATATTAAGAACTTCTTCTCGAATAATCCACAGAGCCAAAAGAGTAAATGGCTTGCAAAGAAGGAATGCGTCAATGCCATTATTACAGAGGGCGATAATCTTGATTACACCATTGATGATGCAAATGGAGTCTGTGAATTAACGTTATCCTTTAATGGAAGTCCAAGAAATTTGGAGGTTCAAATCAATCGTTTGACTTCAAATATATCCTAATCACACTAAGAAAATGAATGGAGGAAAAGAGTATGGGTTTCAGATTGACAATTGATGGTTCTGGACCGGTAAATCTGAGTGAAAAGTGCATTACCAATGTGAAGTTTCACTCTGAGATTCCGGCAGATTCAAATGCAAGGGCAACTGACAATGGTGCAGCCATTGAGATTTGGGGAAAAATGTTGTTTTCTCTAGGAGCCGAAGAGCAGGATTCTACAATTAACCTTGCAAAATGGAGTGTGGTACCAAGTGATTCAGCAGATTCCTACCGTAAGGTTCAGGTAGATGTTGTGGCAGCAGGACAGATTGTTCGTTCCTTTACGTTACCAAATGCCTTCGTGATGGCATATAGTGAGGAACAGGATGATGAAAGCGGTGTAGGAACCTTCTATCTGCATGTAAAGCAGAAGAAGGACTTAACAAGTGCGACTGCTATTGAAGGCGGATTCAGCCAGTAAAGGAGGGATAAGGTATGTCATTAATTGTAAAAGTAGATGGTCTGGATTCTTTTGAAGTTTCCAAGGAATGTGTACAGAAGGTAAAATTCCAAACAGAAATCCCTCAGGATTCCAATGCAAGAACAAAGGACGTAGGATGCTCCTTGGAGATCACCGGTAAGATTCTGGTTGCCACAGATGGTGATCCATTTGACAGTACAAGACAGCTGGCACTGTGGTCTATGGTTCCCGCAGAGGATGCGGCAGCTTACCGCCAGGTTACGGTAGAAATCGTAGAAGCAGGCTTAATTGAACGAAAGTATTCGTTCCCAAGAGCATTTGTTGTGGATTATAAGGAAGAGTATGGTAATACGGACGGAATCGGAACCTTCCGAATCTTAATCAAGCAGAAGAAGGATAAGCTGGATCTTGTATCTGTAGACGGCGGATATGCTGGTGCCTGATGTTATTTAGCCCGGAGGCACGTCTGTAGAGGACGTGCCTCCTTTGAAATATCTTTATTCCGAAGATTTTACTCATTCCAAAGTGAGATTTTGGGAATGAAGATAACAGGAGGGGAGCACATGGAGAGACGAGAAGACTTATATAGGATTCTGGGAGTATCAGAAAAAGCAACGGAAAATGAAATAAAGCAGGCATACCGTAAGCTTGCCAAAAAGTATCATCCTGACTCACATCCGGGAGACAAGGAATGTGAGAGAAGATTTCAAGAAATCAGCGAAGCCTATAGCGTATTAAGTGACTCGGAAAAAAGGAAGCAATATGACTCACAAAAGCAGGAAGAGTCAAGAGGACAAGCTGGCAATGCAAATTCAGGCAAAAAGCAGGAAACAGGAAATTCGCAATATTCTAATGTTGACTTTGGAAATGTATATAAATCGTTTGAACAATTCTTCGGATTTAATCCAGATTCAAAGGATATCACAAATGAAAAGAAATTAAATCCGAAATCGGGAAATCCGCTGGATACAACCGATATGTTTGAACGGTTTATGGGAATAAAGAGGTAAGCTATGGGGAAACAGATGGATAGGGTAATAGACAGAATCATTGCGGTGCTGCTTCTTATTATGGCAGTGCTGATAGGAATTGCCGTAGGAATACAAAATGCATGGCGCTGGATTGTTATGATTGTCGTGATAGCAATCGCACATTGGCTGTGGTCATGCAGGAAGGAAAAAAGAAATGAGAACAGTATGGCGGAAGAATTTCAGCCGCCAAAAGATACTGTGACAGAGCTGGTACTACTGGCAGAGGATAACACAAGGCTTGCAACATGGGGGCTATATGGGAAAAATGGTCTGGTAATAGGGCGTGATGTTGGGGAGAATCAGGTATCTGTCAATCTGGAAGAAACGACCTATGCAAGTATGATAGATGTGGAGCATGCAGTACTCAATTACTCAGGAGATGCCTGGTATATCGAAGATATTTCCGAGAAAAACGGTATTAGTGTACAGAAAGCGGATGGAAGAAGGTACAAGCTAGCTTATGGAAAGCCTTGCAGACTGGAATGCGGAGATATTATCTATGTTGCATTAACACGTTTGCAGGTGCTTTAGAGATAACTTAAAAAATATAAGGATGGTGGGGAAATGGCAGAATCAAATTTAATACGTTGTCAGAATGGACACATGTTCAGTAAGAAGAGATATGGTACAGTTTGTCCATATTGCAATATCGAAACGGCAACACCGGAAAAGAAGGAAGTACATAAAACAGAGATGGAGCTGGAAGAGGAATTATTCAGAGAGGATGTAAAGCCTGTATGTGGGTGGCTGGTCTGTATCTCAGGTCCACGTCAAGGGAAGGATTATAAAATTGTTCAGGGAAAGAATTTCATAGGTCGTGCAGATGATATGGATATACAGATTCTTGGTGATAATGAAATCTCAAGAAGGAATCATGCCATTATTGTATTTGACCCTAAGAAAAAAGAAACCGTTTTGTTACCGGGGGACTCGAATGGCTTGGTGTATTGGAATGATTGTGCTGTCTATACACCTACACCATTAAATTCCTATGACAAGATAGAGCTGGGAAAATCAACCTTTGCCTTTCTTCCGTTTTGTGGAAACCATTTTATGTGGGGAGAGAAGGAAAACAGCGAAGATTAAAAAATAGGATGGGGAGAAGAATGATATCAGAGGTAGCTTATTATAGCAGCATTGTATTAGGTGGCATAATTGTAATCTTAGAGCTGATAAAAATACTATGTAGTTCTTCAGACAGACAGGTGAGAAAACAGCTGGATATAGGCTCCTGTATGACCATTGGAAGCAGAGAGGTACAGGAGGATCAGTTTAACTATCTGACAACGGAAGCAGGAGTTATGGCAGTACTGGCAGATGGTGCGGGCAAGACCTTTGGAGGAAGAATAGCAAGCAGGATTGCAGTTCAGACTTGTACAGAGATATTTGAGGACTATAATGCCTTCAATAACCCGCAATATTTTTTCCGAAAGGCATTTCACTGTGCAAACAAAGAGATTTTGAAAGCAGTAGGAGATGAGAATCGAGGAACAGCAAGTGCCGGCTGTGTATTAATACGAAATAAATATCTGTATTATGCGGTTGTAGGGAATGTAAAGGTCTGTGTGTTTCGTGAAAATGCATTAGTACCGGTGTCAACCGGACATACCATAGCAGTGCTTGCAGAGCAAAGATTTCAGGAAGGGAAAATAGCTCGTGAGGAGGCTTTAAGCCTGCTTGCAAACCACAGATTGTATAACTGTCTGGGGAAGGATGATTTTAAAGATATTGAATATTTTGATGCTCCAATCAGACTTAAGAAAAATGATATTGTGGTTTTGATGAGTGATGGAGTATATGAGCTGTTAGGGTATAAGGAATTAGAAACTATATTGGGGAAAGAGCAGACTTGTCAACAGAAGGCATTTGAGATTATTGAGATGGTAAATCAAGATGCATCCAAACAGAAGGATAATGCCAGTATACTGTTAATAAGTGTGGGGACGGAGTTATAGGCATGAGAAAGCAAAATTCAGAATTTTTGACAGCATTTACATCAGAGGCGAGTAAAGACATTAAGAACACCGATTATTTTGGATTTGTAGAATTGGATGATTATGCATGTTACGTTATTGCAGATGGAATAGATGACCAACTGGATGCAGTAAGTGCAAGACTGGCGGTGGAAGCGGTTGTTTCGACATTTTCAGAGGCACCGTCCATGAGCAGAAGGGCAATGAAGCGATGCCTACATGCAGCTAATAGAGTACTTTTGGAAGCAAAGAGTAAAATGAAGCTGAAGGCATCCATAATCGTGGTACTTACTAATTATACAAAAATGAGATATGGACAGGCTGGAAACATCCGACTTCGCTTATATCGTGACGGTTTTTTGAAGGTACAGACAACAGACCAGTCATTAACCATGGATTTAGTCAGAGAAGAAAAAGTACCAAAGGATAAGGTGGCAGTTCATGAAGAACGAAATAATCTATATGCGTATTTAGGGCAGGAAAAAGATTTCAAGCCATATATATCCGGAAAAATAAAGCTGACCAATGCAGATGCCTTAGCTCTTTATACCAGAGATGTGTGGCAGCATATCGATGAGGGGGAAATAGGCGATGTATTTGCCGAGGCAGGCAATGAGCCAACTGAAACAGTAAACTGTATCGAGGAATTGCTGTTATCCAGACAACCTAAAGATTTGAATAAATACACACTGGCAGTGGTGTTTATAAATAAAGTGTTTGTAGACCCAAACAGAAAGCGAAAGCTGAAAAGATTCCTGATGGCGTTGCTCCCAATTATGGTGATGGTAGTAACCATTAGTGTGGTTCTGTTTGTTCGCCATAAGAAGCAGGAGGAAAAAAGGGAAAAGCTGCAGACCTATTATACAGATACCATAGAGTACATACAGATGAACAATTATATCAGAGCGCAGGAGTGCTGTAAGGAGGCATGCAATCTTGCAGAAGAGTTAAAAGATAAGAAGCGCACAGATGAACTAGGGAATTATCAGAAACTGATAGAAGCTGTCATGACAGCGGAAGATCAGCTCGACAAGGAAGAATATGTGGAAGCACAAAGCTCCTATCAGAATGCCGCAAAGCGTGCAAAATATGCAGACAACCTGGGAACAGAATATATTAATAACCGCTTGGAACAGACCGCTGATTATATATCGGTGTATGATTTTATCTATCTTGGAGATACTCTGGTGCTCAATCAGCAGTTCGAGGAAGCAGAGGAGATGTATCTGGAAGCGAAAACGCTTGCAACAAGAACGTATTTTGATGAAGGGCGGACAACAGCAATAGAGGCATTGGAAAAGCTGTACGAACAGCAGAAGGAACAGGCAGAAGCTGAAAATGAGGTAATGCAGGAGCAGTTGTCAAAGGAGCAGTCAGCGGCTAATTATATGACACAAGGGGATGGAGCTTATGCACAGGGGGATTATGAAAGCGCACAGGTATTCTATACCTCTGCGATACAGACATACGAGGAATTAGGCGCAGAAGTACAAAAGAGTGCAGCAACAGATAAGCTGACCGTAGTTCAGAATAAGCTTTCCGAAAGGGAAGAAAAGCTGAGTGAGGCAGACGAGTATATGCAGCAGGCAGAAGAAATGCTCAATGCAGGAGATTATACGAGTGCAGAAAAGTATTATCTTCTGGCAAAGGACATCTTTGCATCGGAAAAGTCTGAGGACAAGCTTGCTGAAGTGGAACGTAGGCTTGAGGTCGTGGACATTAAGGAAGGAGAGCTTGAAGAGATTATTGCTCAAATTCAGGAAAATCAACAGCTTGCACAGTTACAGCTTACGGTAGAACAGCTTATAAAAGTGCAGGAGGAGGCAATGCGCGCGAAAGAGGAATAGGTATGGAGAAAAATACTGATTTTGATATTGAAGCATATATAGATAAGAGAATGATGGAGATTACAGAACTGGAAGAAAGAGTTCTGTATAAGGAGATAGTAGGAAATCTGTTAAAGAAGCTGTTTCAATATAGTGAGAATGCTTATCAGGAGCTGGAAGCGCGGGTTTTGGGAGAAGAAAAAGCAAAACAAAGTGATTATGCTATTTATTTGAGCATGACAGATATCGCACACTATGATGAAACCGATACCTTCATGTATCCCATGCTGGAAACGGATATGAAAAAGAAACCGATACCGTGTGAGGATATCTGTAAGGCGGCAAAGGAGAAACAGGAAATAAAGCTGTTTACGGTTTTTTTCAAGGCAAATGCATCTACACTGTATCGCCTCATACATGAGGAGCGTAGCTTTCAGGGTGTCATACGAACAGAAAAGAGAGAATACAAGGGGACATTTGTAGTACGTCAGAATAAGGTATATCAGGAGATGATAGAGAATCTATATGATATCTTTGCCTTGAATTATCAATCATGGACGACTGTGTGTGTGGCATATCTGATGAAGATGATGGATGTGTATCTGGTGTCAGTCGAGGATATGAAAAAAGAAGAAACCATACAGGATATACAGGTTGAGTTCGAGGAATATGCAGGAATGGTACATTATGACATGATACCTCTATGGAATCTAAAACGATTAAAAGAAAAGACAAGTACCTATCCTGAGCCTGCCATTGATAAGATTAATTACGAGCATCAGATCTTTGCACATCGCTTAGAAAGCGGCTGTGAATATCTGGTCATGAATACAGATATTGAGATTACGAATATCAGAAGCCTGAATGGTGATTTATATATTACCTGTCCAATGGACAGACCACAGGAATGGCACTTATATCAGGTAAATAAGGCAACAGGAAAGGAAAAATATCTATATCCGATTCTGTCTAATGGATATAAGGAGAGCTTTTCCGGCAGTATTACGGAAATGTATCGAAAAAGCATTAAGACAAAGGCTGAGATGGCACGATTAATCGAGGCGTTTCCAGCCGGTGGCGGACTGGAGTTTCAAGGCTATGAGCTTCAGGAGAGTGCGCCTGAGGGTTATGAAGAATACAATTACAATATGGACGGATTCATACAGGACGAGATACGTGTTGGAAGCGTACAGCAGGTGTTAATGCTGCATTTTAGTCCTAAGAATCCGGAAGATTATCTGAATGAGGATATTATGAGCTTTCTGGTAACACAGGTGCAGAAGATTTTCCCGGAATATCTGTGCATCGGTAAGCTCGTATAAGGAGGAAACAGTGTGAACTTTTTATGGGATATCGCATTGAAGGCACAACAGCAGGGAAAGAGAGAAGAGGAGCTGCTCTTTTGTCAGGCAAGAGAATATAGTCCCTTTTATGAACAGGCATTTTCCTATCTGAATGAAACAAAAGTAGAGGAAGCTGTGATCGAGCTGAATCTGCTCGTGCGTTTTGCAGAAATATTCCAGTATATTCTGGCTGAAGATAACAGGCAGTATCCGGAATTTGAGAAATACCTGATTGATGCGGCATTGCATATGATTCTGCATGCAGATATTTATCATGGTGTTTCCAAACGTGATATTTATATACGAAAGCTGACACAGGAAATTGAGAATGGTACCTATTGGAAAAGGGCAGCAGAGGAATTCAAGCTGATTCCTTTTGAAAAGCGAAGCAGAATCGCAACACTGGTACTGAATCAGATACAGACAGGAGCTTCCGTTATGACTTTTCGACGGGCACTTCTTGTATTGTTTCCGAATGCAGTGTTGTATCAGATTAAGGCAGATCGAAAAAAGCTTCTCTTGTACCTGAAAATGGATAAAAATAAGACAGACGAAAGAATGCTGCAATTGATAGAGGATATGTTCCTGCCGGTTAGCTATCATCTTCGTGTCTTTTGGAAGTATCATTTTGGAATTATTGGTGTAGATGACACGATGAAAATTGATGAAATCGCAATTTATTGAAGCAGAGTGGCTATTCAGGGCAGGTCGAAGCACTTGCTGCTGAGACCGTAAGAACATGATTCAAGAGAGCAAAAATCCCATTGCGAAGCAATTTAAGATGGATTTTTGCATCGTAATTATGAAGATACTGAATAATTACGATGCAGTATCAGAATATGTGAAAGGATGTTTACAGGATGGATAAATATACCTATACACTGAATCAGAAGAATCGAAAGGCTGAGAAGCTCCAATATTACACAAGGGAAGAGCTGGAGCTTATGACAACGTTCCAGTTAAGAGATATTTGCTGGAAGGAACAGATTATTAACGGCATACAGGCACCGCTTGATAAGGATGAGCTAATACGCCAGATTATGCGCTTTCGTGGAAGAAAAAATCATCTGTTTATCAGGGAATATAGCGAAGCCGGAATTAAGCGTATTGAGGAGCTTTTGCAGGAAGCTGTCGTCCATGCCTTGCCCCATAATATTAAGGGCTGTGCCAAGATTGTGACCTATGATAAGGTTGCGGTTACCTATTTTGACTGCTTTACGATTGGTTATCAGAGTGAGATTGCCAACACGAATGCATTACTTGTCAGTGGGAATAAGCTCTGTGCTATATTTCAACTGCAACAATTTGGAGAACAGACAGATTATCTGTATCTGACTAAGACCGCAGAGATGATATGTGAAGAATCACCGATAAAAAGCTATCAGCTGTACTGTATGGACAGGGCGCAGTCAGAATGGCTTTACCGCCTGTATGAAACGGATTATGATACGATACCGGAGCATCTAAGCTTCTATATGGTTCCGGTTATGGATTTTCAGGTTAGAAAGCTTCTGGAAATCAATATGCCCCTTGCCATAGACTTCGGAACCACCAATACAACAGCCGGAACCTATCTGGATTCCGGTTATATCGAAAGGCTGGAGGGTGACCCGGTCAGGGAGACCTTGCAGGAAAATGAGGTAAATTATGTTACCTATTTGCCGGAAGAAGGAAGCAGGGAGCAAACTCCGATATTGCCATCGGTGGTCGCAGTGATTAAAATAGAAGATGGAAGGCCGTATTACACCTTTGGTCATCAGGCAAATCGTCTGTTACATATGAGCTATATTGATGAAGGCTTCTGTGTATTTTACGACATCAAGCGTTGGATTAGTGACCCGGAACGGGAAGAAGAGCTGGTAGATCAGAAGGGACACCGATGCTTTGTAAAGCGCAAGGATATCATTAAGGCTTTTTTAGAGTATGTGATTGACTGTGCAACACAGCGCTTTAAGTGTAGATTCCGACGTATTCATATCTCAGCACCGGTAAAGCAGAAGAAGCTTTTTGTTCGATTATATAGAGACATTTTACCGGAATATGAGATTGAGGAAGAGGATATGCTGGATGAAGGTGTTGCGGTACTGTACAACTCTATCTCAGAACTGATTACAGAGAATCGCTATCACAATAATGAGGAGTGGAAGGCTTTAATCATAGATTGTGGAGGCGGAACAACAGACCTGTCCTCATGCCGTTTTTCAATCAGCAATCAGAGAGTGGCATATAAGATTAACATAGCAACCGCATATGAAAATGGAGATACTGATTTTGGCGGTAACAATCTGACATATCGTATCATGCAGCTATTGAAAATAGCATTGGTGAGACAATTAAGCATGGAAGAAGGGCTGATGCCGGAAGAAATCATAGAGGATTTCGGAGAGGATATTTTTCGAAGAGTAGATACCGACGGTATAAAACAGGTGTATCAGCACTTAGATGAAGAATATGCCAGAGGAGAGAAGGTTCTTCCTACCAGATTCCGGGATTATGAGCATAGGAGTAACAGCGAATATTATGCCGTAAAGAATAACTTCTATTATCTATTTCATATTGCAGAGCAGATAAAAAAGGCATTTTACGGGAAAGGAGAAACACTGCGAATCGCAATATCCAGCGTTCCTATCAGGGAAACAGCAACCGTATGTCTATTGGCAGAACGCTTTAAGCTATCCGTTAAGGAGGAAAATCAATTCCATGTGTTAAAGGATATTCCGACGGTATATCTCAGCATTCGTATGCTGAATAAGCTGTTGAAGGCAGATATCTATGGAATCGTAAAGCGTTTTATAGAAAGCTCCTATGAAAGTGGAGATTTGCAGGAATACTCCATCATGCGTCTTACCGGACAGTCCTGTAAGATTGACCTGTTTCGAGAAGCTCTAAAGGAATTCATTCCGGGAAAAATCATAGAATCCTCGAAGCGGGAACGGGGACATATGGGAGATTATGAATTAAAACTGATGTGCCTGGATGGAGCGATTAAGTATATCAAGGATAAACGCTTTGGATATGCGGATGTTCGAATTATGAATGAGCATGCAGCATTTCCATATATCATAACAGCAATTACACATACCGGAGAGGAAAAGACGTTAATTCAGGGATTGGGCAGACGGAGTACAAGAGGCTATATCTCAAGAAATATGGCAGACCTGACCTTGCAGTTATACTTAAAGGACACGAATCAGAATGTCCGGTACAAGTATAATTGTGCCGTGAATCCGAGTGATTTTGCGGTGGCAGAGGCAGAGGAAATCGTTGCGCAGTATAAGGGCGAGATTTTACAGGATGATGTAGATGCAATCGTAAATAAGGAGCTTCGATTCTTCGTTCTGGCAGACGAGGAGAGATGGGGCTTTGTCGTGGTTCCGGTGTTGCGTAGGGATGAGCAGCTGATGCTTGGTGCAGAGCAGTTTTTCCTATTTGAGACAGACAGCTGGCTGACGAACTTCTTCGATGGAACCAAATAAACGGAAGATGAGGTGGAGAGATGAAAGACGACGGAAAAAAATATGTTGTATATGGAATGAAAGCAAAATGCAGCGAAGGCTCCATGGAGAACTATATCAGTACCGATGTCGGACACGGTGTGCTTTATCAGGGACAACCTCTGCTAAATGCCAACGATCATACTCCACAGGTGAATCTGACACATTTTGGCGACTGCCATTCCAAGAAGATATATGAAGAAGCGAAGAAACAGGCGGATGAGAAATACAAGGCAGATGCCGATGATGGCTTCTTCGAAAAGGCAGGAAAGCTCCTTGCCAAGACCGTAACCAAGGCGGCTATATCCATGAAGGAGAACTTCTGTGCCAATAAGTGTGAGCTGGATACTCCCTTACCATGGATGTTCGTCAATAAGGAGCACATGATAGATGGCGCTCCGGCACTGACCGTAGAGAGTCAGTGTGCCTGCCGTTATGGTGGGATTATTACAATCGTACCAGAGCCGGAGGAAGAGGTTACCATCGAAACCGAGGAAGTGGCTCTGGCCGAAAACATGGCAGAACCGGATGAGGTTGAGGTGAAGGAGCTGGAGAAGGAAAAAAACGAGGTGCGACTAAGTGCCGGAGTTGGGTGGTTATTAGAGACATGGCCAGAAGAGGTTTATGAAGAGGCAAAGAATAAAATGCTGCCAAAGACAGAGGAAGAACAGAAAAAATATTATATAGAGAAGTATGTGAATGAGGAGACTTTAAAAGATATTAATAGTAGATGGGATATGGAAACATTCAAAAGAGTATATGGTGAGAATGTTTTAGATGAAATGAAAAGTCTTATGTATGAATATGGTATAACAGATGAAGTGAGCATCCTTATGTTCCTGTCAACAATAGGGGTGGAATCAAATTATGGTGCTAATATCGTACAAGGTGGGAATGAACAACTTGATAGTGCAGAATATCGGGAAAACTTGGAGGAAGTTCCTGATATTTCAAGTAGCAAAGGAATAGGACTTACGCAGATTACAGGAGACAGCCAAGGATATTTTATAAAAGAATTGTATCTATCACTGGCAGATGGATGTGAAGAAAAAGAAAGAATATTAAAATATTTTAATCAAACAGATGAATATTTTAAAAGTATTCCATCATATTTACCAGCAGAGTTGGATAATACAACTGGGTTTATATATGCATATTATCCAATAGAATCTTCTATGTGGTATTGGGGGAAAAATGATATGCAGTGTGCCTCGTTTGAAGGAGAAAAACAAAAAAACTATTCTATTAATGATTATGTAGTAAAGTTTAAAGAGAAGAATAAGAATAATGTTTTTCTGGCTTCACAGTATAGCTTGAATTCTCGTCCATTAAAAAAAGGAAGTAAGGATCGTATGTCGAAAGGGCATGTGGAGGGAATCTGTAATATATCAGAGGATATTGCTACGAAAGACTCTATAGAAATAACTATAGAGACAGGGACATATCCTATGCCAGAGGGATGGAAAGAGAGAATGGAAGATTGGACGAAGGCGAGTTGCTTATTAGATTATTAGGGAGCAAGAGTTAATGAAGAGAAAAATATTATCCAGTATGGGAGTGTTGGTGTTTTTCCTAATAGCTTTTGGATATTTTAGTCTGGAAAAGTATGAGGAAAGCAATGAATTAACAGAAAAAGTATATATTTCGGAAACAGAGGTGGAGATGGAAAATCTAGAAAATGATATTCCGGAATATTTAAGAACAATTGACAGTCCAATTATTCATATTGTTGAAAGGGAGGAATACTCTGAAATACCTAAGCAACTGGAAATACAATTGAAAGATGTATTGTTGGAAAATAGTTTTGATGAATTCATTTCAGAACACGAAGTGAACTATAGGATATTAGAAAAAGAAGAGATAAATCAGTTTGTAGAAATGGACGAAAGTGGTAAGTTGGAGGACTATAATGAACGATTTGCAGTTCAGGCGGATATTTGGCTATTGATAGAAGAGAATTCAGCAGTTGTTATCAGGCATCCTTTAGGAAATGGGGAGTATGTATATTATGAATATATATATGCGAATGAAAAGGAAGAGCTTCCCTATGTAATGAGAGCATTAGGGAAGAATGAAGAATTTTTTTTCATTCGATGGAATGAAGAGATTTATCTGATTACACCCAAGAAACAAGAGGATAAACTTATAGGAGTAGCAACCTATTGTATGCATGGGAAAAGCGAATATGGGTGGTTATTATATCAAGAAAAAGCAACAGATACCTATGTTGTAACAAAATATTTTGAATATACATCGAAAGAGGCATCTGAAAGTCTGAGTAGCTGGCCAATGTTGGATACAAGAACAAGTAAGTATAAGTATATTAGTGATAATTACTGGAGTAGAGTAGATGGTTCAAACATGTATTATGCAAAAAGCCATGATAGAGAACAACCTCAGAAGTTAATTGACTATTGCGTAGAGGCACTTCAAAATGGGGACTTGATAGAACAATTAGAGAGTATAGAGGCAGAGTACGAAATAATAGGAGATGAAGAGAAACGAGTTCTTATAGAAGTAGAGCATGAGCTTGGACTTTCTATATATTCCGAAGGGTTTGATGAAGATGATATATGGTATAAGGTATCTTTGTCAGAAGAGGGAGATGATATAGTTGTAACTCATCAGGAGAAGAATGGTATAGTGATTAATCTTTATTTTTGGAATAATGAGGAATCGGGTTGTTATAATGATACTCCAGTTTGTACTGGTGGACAGAAAAAAAGTAATCCATATTTTATTGAGTGGGACAATAAGAATTATCTTGCAATGCCTTTCTGGAATGAGGAAAAGGATGAGTTGATAGGAGTATTAATTTATCATTTTGTGGGTGAAAGTGATGGAACAGCAATTGGAATTGGCATAAATAGTGATAATACAATTAACATATCTGTTGAGGACTTTTTTCCGGTACAAAAAACAATTAATCTGCCAGACGATGCAAGACAGTACCCTACAGTAGTGGAATATTAGTGCAATTTTTAAATATTTAATTTTATGAATAATTCAAGAAGCAGGTCAGAATGGCAAAGAGAGGAATTTTAAAGTATGTTCACAGTACATAGAAAAAAGAAAAAGTATATATTTTGTTTGATGTTAGTGGCAAGTTTTACTTTCCTCTTATTCGGTTGCGCAAACTTTTCACAAATAGATAACGATGAAAAAAACAAAGAATCTTTTGATACTGCGACAGAAGAAATATTCCAAGGTATACCCATTGACTTTATAGAAGAACGGTGTAGCGAAATACCGAAAAATATGGAAACGGAATTGGAAAGTGTTTTGTTAGAAAATCGCCTAGATGAATTTGTATCAAAATATAATGCAGAGTATAAAGTATTGTCGGAGAAAGAGATAGAACAGCAGATAGAAAATGATGATAGCGGGTTATTAATAAGTTATTGTGAACGTAATACCAATGAAAATGATATGTGGTTTATGTTTGAAGGATATCCGTTTATTATTATTCGGCATCCATTAGAAAGTGGAGAATATGTTTATTATGAATTTTTGCCAGAGGGATATTTGGAGGATTTTGCATATGTAATGAGGGCATTAGGAAAATGTGAAGAATATTTCTTTATCGAAAGGGAAGGAATCGTATATCTAATTACAACTACGAAGCAAGAGGGGGAACGAATAGGAATAGCAACCTACTGTATGCACGGAAAATATTTATATGGATGGGCATTATATCAGGAAAGAATATCAGAGGATGAGATTGGAACGAGATATTTTAGTTATTTGCCTCTAGGGGACAAACACTCTACCATGAAGTGGCCGGAATTAGAAATCTTGAAGGAAGAAAAACAAGAACTTACAAGTAATCCAATAGACAAGTTTATGTATAGTGAGTGGGTTGTTATTGAATATCTTGGCTGTCAGGTGGCGGAATTTGGAACAGTAATAAGTGACGAGGATAAAAAGGGCTTCGAAAGACACAAAAAAGAAGTGGAGGAACGATATTTAGGAAATACCTTGCAAATAAATCAGTTGTATTATACGGATTTTTCAGAAGGGAAAATATATAAAAGTTGGAATGAATTATTTCAGAGATATAGGCAGCCTCTGATTATTGGAGAAGTAATAGAACCACCTTTTCAGGTAATAAAATTGAAAGTTAAAGATACCGGAGTAATCCATAGCTTTATTTTGGGAGAGAATGAAAAGGAGGCTGTTTTATTAGTAAATAGTCATTTCTTTAAAGTAGAAAAGGCATATAAAAATACTTTTGAAAGTTTAAGGATTAATTTTATAGAAGACAGTAGAAGCTTTGAAATCCCAGAAACGTTGGAAAAAGAACTGGAAAAAGTACTGTTGCAGAATGGCTTAGATGAATTTATAACAGTATATAATGCAAAACATAAGGAATTAACAAAGATAGAGATTCAGCAATATATAGCAGATGATAGTAGTGGAAAATTACAGGACTATGCAGAGCGTATAGCGAAGGAAGATGACAGATGGTTTAGATTTGATGAATATCCATTTATTATTATTCGACATGTATTAGAAAGCGGAGAATATGCTTATTATGAATTCTTACCGGAGGAATATCGTGCGGATTTTGCATATGTAATGAGAGCATTAGGAAAAAGTGAAGAGTATTTTTTCATTGAATGGGAAGGAAATATGTATTTCATTACAACCAAAAAGCAGGACAATGAACGGATTGGAATAGCAACTTATTGTATGCATGGAGAGAACATATACGGATGGGTATTATATCAGGAGAAAATTTCAGAAGATGAGATAGGAACAAGATATTTTAACTATACGACTATGGGGGCAAAGTATTTTGGTATGGAATGGCCAGAGCTTGAGATAAACGAATGATTTTTAGGGGTACTTATTATTGGAAGAAGTAATAGAAGTACTTGTGGGAGGAAAGAGTTGAAAAAAGCAATATTCTCTGTAGTAGTTTTGGGTGTTTTAACGACTATCTTGATTTTCATAAACTTTGATAAGAATGATGCAAAAGTACAAGTGAACATGGAAGAAAATGTAGAAGAGAATATATATGTAGAAACACCGAACTTATCAGAAATGTATGAAACAATCAGGCAGGATAACTTTTGGGATGAAATACATTTTTACGATGAAGAAGAATTAAATAACCTTCTTGAGGAAATCAAAGGAGATTATAATGAGGTAGTTATCACTGGAGAAGAGAACTCTTTTCCAGAACAATTAATTTTGTCTTGTACAAAGGTGTTATATGAATCAAATGATGAGATATTAACGTATCAAGAAAATAATCAATATGAAATGTTATTACAGACATATGGGGCAGAAGAATGTGATATGGAAATAGAGGATTTTTTTGAGCATTTCCCAGAGATGTCTGAATACAAAGAACAGATTGATAGTTACTATGACATATATAAGTATATGGATGAATTATATAATATTCCAGTGCTATGTTATAACATGTTTTATCTGGAAGAAAAGCATGGAGAAAGGACATATGTATTTCAATGTGAGTCTGGTGGAACAAACGGTGTTGTAGAAGTTTATATTATTACTTATGCAGACGGGGAGTTTCATTTTGATTATGAACATTATTATGAGTATGGACATTATTTTGAAACACAGGGAGACTGTCAGGGAAGTATTATCAAGTATGGAGAGGATTATTATTATATATATTTATATAGGAATGATAATCTAAAAATATATGACGGAATAAAACTACACCGATTAGGGAAGAATGCCAAAGAAGATACTCTGTTGATAAGGTATGTGCCGGAAAATTTTCATTGGAGAACCACTTATCGAAACGAGGATATTATATGGCAGGAAGAGTTGAATTCATATATGGAATCGATAAAAGATACCTTACTATCAGAAAAATATATGGAAATTGGACCAAGCAGAGACATTTCCGTATATTATGGCGTTGAAGAAGAGATGGAAAAAGGAGAGTTTTCACATGACAGATGGTATCCTTATTTCAAAGTCGATATGATGAATACAGGAATTCCTGTTTATTTTAGTAAATACAATCTGATTCCATCTACTTCACGTGATAAATGGACTATCCGTGCACAATTTTATCTTCGAGATGAGGAAAGACATGTTTTAATGGAGCTTCAGAGTCTTGAAGTTAATGAAATGTTTTATGATTTTCATGATGTCAGAATTGTGCAACTATGGTTTCAAGAAATAGATAATAAAATAGTTATGTTTAGCGTAAGTCATATTTCTGATTATAACTATGCGTTGAATGTGATATTGCTGGAAGGAAGTAACGCAACACAAATCAGAACCGATATCTTTGCACCACAGAGAAAATTTGAGATAACGGAGGGACATGTTTTTTCGAGTATGTAGATTAATGAGAGATAAGGCGTTAGTGTTATATCACGAAGAGAGGTTTTTGAAGTATGTTCACAATACATAGAGAAAAGAAAATGTATATATTTTGTTTAATATTAGTGGTAAGTATGACTTTTTTTCTAGTTGGTTGTTCACATTTGTTTAAGGAAGAACCACAGTATATTTCCTATGTAATAGAGAACATGGGAGAGGCAGAAAAGTTTTTCCAAGAAGAACAAATGAAATTAGGTATTCGAGAGGAAGATGAAACAACTTATTTGGAGATTACAACAGCACTTGATGAGATATATCTTTATCGTGATAGTAGTTATTTTGACAGATTATACAAGATTGAGAAAGAGGTTAGTTATGAAAACAGGGGAAAAATAGAAGAAGGACAGTTATTCATGGTAATATTGGACGATGAGTTGGCAGATATATGGATAGATGAAGAAGATGGAGTAACAAGTTTAACGTATTACCTTCCTGATTTCGATAAGATTGTATCTCGTTGGGGAGATACGATGTATGCGCAAACGATTGTTGAGTTATATATTTCACCTCAAGAAATGACAGAGTTATATGAGACAGGACAGGAGATAGAGCAAAAGATTATAGAATTTTATGAGCAAATAGAGGTAGCGGTCTTGTAAATCGTGAGGCAGACTCCAATGGACTTCGTAGCTCATTAGCAATACTGATTGTTGCAATAGCAGAAAATGATGATGAGAGAATAAGAAGTGTTCTGATGGAAGAAATATATAATCTTGACGGAGAAAAATTAGATGGTCTGGTACTGAGAAGAATGGATGAATATGAAATGCTAAGGTTTGGTGATTACGAGCGAGATTATGACATTGAGCGAGATTATACGCAACCTAAGAAGTAATATGTGAGGTGTAAAATGAGAAAAAAGTACAAGGTAATAATAGGCAGTTTGAGTGGTATCATATTTGTAGTAGTAATGATATTAGTTCAAATATTTCAGAGTAGTCTGAGATATGAAGAACTGGATATGGATAGGATAAGAGAAATGAGAGGGGATGAGCTCGTAGAAATTTTTAAAGGTGAATGGAGAGTAGATGAATATTTGGACTGGCAGGTTGCATGTACAGGAGAAATAATTGATGAAGAATACTATCGGAATATGGAATTACATGTCAAAGAAGTTGAAGAACAATATCTTGGTAAGGTGTTATCTGTTAATGAAGATAGTATCGAATATTTTGCTTCAAGAAATGATAGCAGATATGTATATGAAACATGGAGTTATTTGTTTGTTGCATATAGGCAGCCACTTGCGGTAGCTGAGGTATTACAAGAACCATATGTTGGTGCATATATTAAAATAAAAGATGTTGATGATTCTTTTGATATTATAATAGATGAAAATAGAAATGCAGTGATAGAGATAAGAGGTGTCTTTTTTAAAGCAACATGTACTGCAAAATCAACAGGAAAATCAACAGAAAAATCTGAAATTATTGAGTATTAGAGATATGCGACAAAGAGAGGAATTTTGAAATATGTTCACAGTACATAGAAAAAAGAAAAAGTATATGTTTTGTTTAATGTTAGTGGCAAGTTTTACTTTCCTCTTATTCGGTTGCGCTAGTTTTTCACAGACGGAAGGTTCACAATATGTTGCTGATGCGCTAGAGAATGTGGACAAGACAGAAGATGCAGACATACATAGTAGAGAAATAGAACATTATGAGGATTTTTTGCGAGGAGAAGAATGTGCCTATGATGAAGGGTGGATGTTTGACATTGACCACGTTGTAAAGGGATCCGGATGTACAGATGAAATAGAGTGGGTAACATTATTTGCGGAAACAGATTAGTAGAGAAAGGAACAACACTATGATTCAGTTAGTACCATTAATCAGTGAGGGGCACATACTAACCCGCCCCATTCTACAGGCATGGTCAGACCATGTGTTTTTGGTAGATGAGTATCTATATAAGGGATATGCAGATGGAATCCTTGCAGGCTGTGAATTGACGACCACAGAAGATACCATCGTACTGAATGAAGGACTGATGTTCTTCGAGAATCAGGTATTTCTGTTCAAGGAGCCAATGATGGTTAAGTATGAGCCGACCAATACAACGATGGTATTAAAGGTATGCTTTTCGAATGAAATGCGGGATGCCAGCTATCGTTACCGCGAGGTTGACTTGGTGCTTTCTGAGCAGCTGACCTTGCAGAAGGGAGAGCTGGAGCTATGTCGTTTCAAATTGCAGGAGGGAGCAAGGCTACGCTACCTGTATCAGGACTTTGAGGACAGAAACACAGAATATGACACCTTGAATACCATACATACGCCATATACAGCAAAGGGAAGAAGTACGTTATCACCGGATATTACCAGAGGCTTTGCAAGAGAAATGCTCGAACAGGAGAATATCTGTGACTTCGATGCTCTGTTCTGTTTACAGATATTGGCAGCAGACAAGCCGATAACAAAGGACGCATTGGTAAGCTACATAGAGCGTAGAGAGAAGAAAAAACTCGAAGATACGTCCAATCTTGGAATATACCGCGAACTGTTAAGAGTCCTGCAAAGAGAAAAAGGCATCCTAAAGCAGGAGGAAGTACAGAAAAAGAAGCAATGGAAGATTAAGGTTGATTGATACGTAAGGTAAGGGAGAAGGCTATGGGAAATGTAGATGAAGAAATCTTGAAGCAGCGAGAGGCAATGGAAGAGTTTGAAAGACAACGCTTTTCCAAGGAAACAATCGAAAAGGAAAAGCAGCAATCCATCTTTGATTCCGAGATAGAAATCAATAAGATACCTGTTAGATTTGCAGAGAGAAAGCTAATTGAAGATAAAATCAGCATATGGATGCCGGAGGACTTTGAGGCACTTTCGCAGGAAACGATAGATGCCATATATCTGCTGGGGAATAAGCCGGATATGGTCTTTGGCAACAGCTATCTTACCTTTTCAGTGGGCTTTCATTATACCGAGCATAAGGTTCCGAATGAATATATGGGAGACTTCCTGAAAATTACAAAACTGATTTTAGAGAAGTCAGGGCCCAAGGTAAAGATTATGGCAGAGAAGGTAAGACAGACAGGAAGACATACCGTGTCCTGGCTGGAGCTGATATCTCATTCGGTTACGGATACCGTATACAACTATATGTTTTTTTCATCATTAGAGGACAGAGTGTTAATAGGCTTTATCAACTTTAATATCAAGTATCAGGAAAGATACAGACCAATCGCAGAGGAAATGATACAGTCATTTCGTTTCCCGGATGATGAGAAGGAAAGCGGGGATGAGTAATGGAAGTAATCTCTTATGAAAATATCAAAATCAGTGGTTTTCCGTTTCAAAAGCTGTTAACCCTACACATCATACATAATCCAAATGAACATGGATTCGCAGAGATAGAGGGGGAAATTGACCCGGAGCAGGCGCAGGGTATCGTGCAGCGTGCGGATGAGAAGATGGAAGTAGTCATTACAACGACAGCAGAGGGACAGCCGCAAAAGCTGTTCTGTGGCTGTGTAAAGAGTCTGTCCATGCAGCAGGAGAATGCCTATAGCAGAATCAATCTACAGCTCTATACCACCAGCAGGCGTACCGATATCACGAAAGAAAACAGAACCTTTCAAAATACATCTAAGACCTATGGACAGATTATTTCTGAGGATATTTCCGCAAATGCAGACCTGCATATGATGGTATCGGATAAGGCAATCGGACAGCTTATTATGAAATATAACGAAACAGATTGGGAATTCACAAAGCGTATGGCATCACAACTGAAAGCACCGCTTGTTGCGGATATTTATTCTGCCAGAGCGCAGCTTTACATAGGACTACCGCCAGCAAGCAGAACCATTACGGCAGAAAGCGGTTCCTACTCCTATGGAAGTGATGTATCAGCCTACGCACAAAATGCAGATGCCATGGTAGAGGACTTTGCAGGAGAACAGGTGGAGCTGGAGCAGTATGCATATATCGGAGATCAGATTTCCTTAAATGGCAAGAATAAGTTCATTAAGAGCGTATACGCCTATCTGGAGGATGGCATTATGCATATCCGATACGGCTTGCTTGCAGCGACTGCAATGGCAGCAGGCGGAAGCATGGCAGGAATTGCAGTACCCATGACAGAGAGCAAGGCATCCGGAAAAATGATGAAGGGTATCGTTCAGGCAATTGATAAGGACAAGGTGCAGGTGCATTTGACAGATATTGATAAGGGATATGATAGTGGCGGAAACTGGTGGTTTCCTTTTTCAACAGCATATTCCTCCAGTGATGGAAGTGGGTGGTATTGTATGCCCGAGGAGGGAGATGAGGTTCGTGTATTTTTCCCTTCCGGTAAGGAAGGAGAGGCATTTGCGGCAAGCTCCGTATGTATGAATCCTCCAAGCAATCCGAAGCATAAGAGCTGGAAGGCTCCCGGAGGAAAGGAAATCCTTCTGACAGACGAAGGCATGTATATTATCGGAAAATCAGGCAAAATATACATCAATCTTACCGATGAAAAAGGAATTGAGATACATTCAGATAAGGATATCTCGATTACATCGGATTCTAAGATTAGCGTAACCTCGGCAGATGAGGTTCATATTGTTGCGGAAAATGAGATTATGATCGGAACCGCAGAGGCATATATTGACCTTACCAAGAATACGGCAACACTGGCGGCAAGTGAGGTTCTGATTAACTAAGAGGGGATACTTATGGCAGAAACATACATTCAGATGTTTCAGGAGAAAATCTATCCTGAGGTCTTTTTGAAAATAGCAGAGGAAACGATAGAGCGGTTTGTAGAAAGAGAAGAACAGATTCTGGAGGAATGGAAAAAGGGAATAAAACAGTACATGGAACAGCTGGTGTCAATACAGAAAATGACACAGGACACTTCTGTTTCCGAGATAAATATATCATTCTTATATACCTCTCTATATGACGAAAAGCCTGTGTTCAGAATTGACAGCTATTGCGAAGGCGGGAGAGTAATGCAGGAAAGTATGCTGACAGCATATTTGCCGGCAGACTGGCTTGTTGCAGGAATGGACAAATTAGAGCAAATGCTTACCGAGCGTGCTGCAAGGGAAAGCATGAGAAGATATGTACGTGCGGCAGAGATAGAAACCTTAAAGCTTCGGGCAGTGAGAAGTCTTGTATACTATTTTGCATTACGTTTTAAGTATCTGATACAGGATATGATTGATTTTAAATGCCTTGCACAGATTCAAAAATCTGACAGCTTTGTCATTCAGATAGGAGAATACATGGACTGGCAGAAGACTATCTATGCCATTTTTCCAGAGGTGGATATCTTCAACTGTGATAAGAAGACTGACCTTAGATTCCGAAACTTCCCGGCAATCTATTACAAGAATAAGCGGTTTGAAGGACTGAACCTGACACAGGCAAGATTTCAGGACTGTACCTTTATGGAAAGCACGATTGAGAACTGTGTGATGAATGACTGCCTGTTTGAGAATTGTATCTTTGAGCATGTGAAGCTTACCGATACCAAGCTGTCAGGATGTCTGTTTCAGAGCTGTACCTTCCGACAGGTGGATTTCGAAAATGACAGCTTCTATCAGGGAATGGAACAGAGCACCGAGCCGGAATATTTTGAACCGGCAGAATTCTTCCGCTGCTCCTTTGCGGACAGTAATTTCAGGGAATGCAGCCTGTCGCAGTGTATTATAACGGATTGTGAAGGGCTTACCTCAGAAGAGGAGGTGTAAAAGGGATGGAATACTTTGAAATGACACAAAGCAAAAAGGTAGAGAATCCGATGCAGCTGATGGGATTGGATTCACAGCTGTATACCTATGCCATGACGGAGAAGGACTTTGAAGCGTTAGAAAAGCTAAAGGTGGCTTATTTTAGCGGGCGTGAATATGAGGAAATCTGTGACATACTGCTCCAGCCGACCTATCTGATATCAGATGAACTGAAAAAACTCCTCGAGCTATATGAGAGAAAGACCCTGTTCAAAGGTGTGCAGATATTTCCGACGGCAAAGGAGAGTAAGCAATATCCTATCTACTGGGTGCCTCAGTTTCCAGTACTGGATTGCATTCATAACAGTACCGTTAAGGGGGATAATGGAATGCTGCAGAAGCTGGTATTAGATGCGAGGAAGATAGGCAACAGACAGATATTTCGATTGCCTGGATTGCTGGAATATAAGGTAATCGTATCCATGCCCGTAGCAGAGAGTATCCTGCGAAGAAGATTCTATGGCGTTGGGTTTGAGAAGGTAGAGGTGAGATAGATGGTAAAAAAGATAGTAGAGGGTTTTATAGTAATAGTCAGCCTCATTGTTGCATTTTTTGTATATAAGGGGATAAACCCGGAACAATTTATTAAGCCGGATGACACACCTGTCATGTTGGGAGAGATTGATATCACGTCACAGACGTGCTACACAGGAAAGGCAGCAGGAAGTGATATTCCAAGACTGACAAGCAGTGAGGAACTAGAAGAACTGGTGGGGACAAGCTATGTTACCGCACAGACAAGTGAGGTCATTTCCACAGGAGTCTATGGTATAAAGCCTTGGGTTGACCCATATGAGATTACGAAGGTGCGTAACGCAAAGGGAAGAATGGTAAGCAGCGGACGAAGAGCACCGGATGCAACAGATAACGCAGTACAGGCAGTGGAATATTATCAGGAATATTATCTGATTAAGCTGCCCGATGAGAGCTATATCTTGGCGCAGTTTGGCGATACCTGTAGAGAGAAGATAGAGAACGGAGAAAACATTACACTGCCAATCGGATTGAGAAAGGCAAACACAGACACAGCAAGAAAATACTTAAAAGACATATGTGACAGCTATCAGGCAGATAATACATACACATTATATATGATTGATGATGAATGGCAGGAAGAGCATGAATTTACCTTTATGCTCATGAAGTTAGGAATAGCAGCAGTTGTATTTATAGTACTCGCAGTAGGAGCACTTACTATATTTTATAAGGTCAGTGACTAGAGCGGTAGTATGGAGGTGTGTTTATGGCATCAAATAAGGAACAAATGGATCTTGGACAATTGATATTACAGTCAGATATGGAAGCACTCTATATCAAAAATGTTCAGATAGAAGAAGAGTCCAATGAGCATGGAACGATGGTAATTCGTTTTCTTTCAGGCAAAAAGCTACAGTCAGCAGATGTATTACGCTATCAGGGTAGTAAGCTCCGACTGGTAACGACAGATGGCGAAACGGTATTTGCCGGCGAATGCGTAAACATCAATCTGATAAAAGAAAACGAATATGAAGAGATAGAAGTAGTTGCCAGAACCACATCCATTCAGACCGACAAGCAGGAAAAGACCAACACCTTTCAGGGAGCGGGAAAGACATTAAACAGCATTCTGGCTGTTGGTATCGGGAAAAGTGCGCTCATTCAGTTGGATTGTGATGTGACAATCAATGAAATGCTGTCACAGGAAAAGGAAACAGACTGGAGCTTTGGACGCAGGATTGCGAATCAGTATCAGAAGCAGTTCTTCGTAAACAGCAAAGCAACAGGCTGCCAGATACATATCGGAGAAGTACCTTTTCAAAAGAAAGAAGTAGGAACGATTCTGCAAAAGAAAGTGAGCAGAGATATTGATAAGGTAAGGAATCTGCAGGGCAATAAGTGCCCGGATGCCTCCGTATTCGAGTATGAAGAAACGACACTGACCATCAGTGACCTTACGCTAGGTGTCGGATATGCCATAGAGTATCAGGGAAGAATGCAGATAGTTACAAGAAGCCGTATCACCTGTGTACAAGGCGTTCTGCAAAATGAGATAACCATTGTCCATGAGGAAGGCTTAAAGCCGTCTGTCAATCAGTCCATGGGAAGCATGAACCGTTCCAGTATTCTGACAGGTACGGTTCTGGAAGTGGATGGAACCAATGTTAAGGTGGATTTCCATTCACCAAATGATGAACCACGGTGGATACCCTATGCTCATGCAGTCAGCAATTATCTCTATTCCATGCCGGATGAGGGTGACACCGTATTTGTCTATTATGAAACAGGTGCGAGTGATAAAATCGTGTGCCTTGGCAGTAAGCATGTGAACGAAAGCCCTGACTTTGCAAACTATCAGGACAAGATGTTCACGGCAAATAACCGTATGATTAAGTTCGGTGATAAGTCCGTAAACCTCGTTGGTAACAGAAGTGAATTAGATGGCTATGATGATAAACAGGCAAAGATTATCTTCAATGATGAAACAGGAATCGAGATTCAGAGCACCAATGATATTTTGTTGGAAACCACAGATGGCGGACAGATTTCCTTTCAGGCAGTAAAGGAAGACTTCCCGGGAATGGACGAGCTGCGTAAGACTTTTGAACGCATGTATGGAGAGGGAAACGATAAGTACGAGGCTGATGGCGGCAAGGCTGATTTCGATGCCATGGCATATCTGCAAGGCAAGGAATGGGACAGACTAAAGCAGAATATTAAGGATAACTTAATGGCACCATTGCAAATCGTGGGAACTCTGCAGGAGCTTGCAGGAAGAATTGGCGGTTCAGATGAGACGGAGACAGAAGCTATGGAAGAGGCAGCACCGGAATATACAGATGGTGTCATTGATATCTTTGCACTCAACAATCTGGTCTTAGAGGTAGGAACCACGACCATCAGCATCTCAAACGGCATCATACAGATCAAGACAGGAACCTATATGCAGCTTGGCACAGACCGTTCCGTTACCTATGAGCATCTGGAGGATGCCAATTATACATGGCGTGACATGGCGCTTGATGTAGCGCAGCTTGCGCTTGATATTGTAGGTGCATTGCCGATTCCGGGCGTATCGACCGTAGCGAATCTTGCTAATGCAGGAATCTCACTGGCAAGAGGGGATTATGTTGGAGCTGCGATTTCGGCAGGAACAGCAGCGTTGTCACTGATACCGGGAGCTAATACTGCGGTAGCAGCCGGAAAAGCAGCGGTGACAGCAGCAACAAAAGCATCTAAGGTTGTGAAGGCAGTAAGCGCCGTTGCTAAGGTGGTAAAGGCATTGAAAACGGGAGCAGAAAGCGCAAACATGCTCCTTACCACTGGAATGGCAGTATATGATGTTGGAAAAGCGGTTGCAGACGGCTCCTTTGATTGGAATGACCCGGATTGCAGACAGGACGTGTTTAGTATTCTGCAAGCGGCATCTTCTGGCGTACAAGGGGGAATTGAAGACAATAAGATAAAAGATGCGGATGGAAAAACTCGCTTTAAGACAAAGGGTGAAAGGCAGGAAGCAAGACAACAGAAAAGAGATGCAAGGAAGAAAGCAATTCAAGATACTAAGGAGAAGGCACGTGCAAAATTGGATGAGATTTCTGCAAACCGCTGTGCGAATGGTGAACCGATTGATATGGTTACCGGAAGTTATCTGGTGGAACAATGCGACTTTATCATTAATGATATTACAGGAATCTATGCAGTAGAGCGTACATATGAATCCTTGCTGGCTAGTGAAGACTCTCCTATCGGAAGAGGTTGGACATTAAGTGTATTTAGTAATGCTTATATCTATGATGATAGAGTCGAGGTAGTTCTGCCCGATAACCATACAGAGACATTCCTAAGGACTGCGGAAGGATTCCGTAATCGCCGTGGTGGAACGAAGAGAATGACTTTGAAAGCTCAGGACAACGGATACTTACTGACCGAGGCGGGTACGAGCTTGAAGCGATTCTATGATGTGGATGGAAAGCAGATATTCATCATAGATAGGAATGGAAATAAAACCGTTTATCAGTACAATGGAAACACGTTATGCCGTATTTCATTTGCAAGTGGACAGTATCTTGATTTTGTATGGCAGGATAACAAGATTCTTTCTATACAGGACTGTATTGGTCGAAAGACAGTATATCGCTATGAGGGCGATTTCCTGACCGAAGTTGAGATGGTAAACGGTGGTGTGGAGAAATATGCCTATGACAGAGAAGGGCATATCACGGACATCACAGATGCAAATGGTACAACCTTCGTACATAATGAGTATGACACCAAAGGACGTGTCACCAGACAGACCTTGTCCACAGGACAGGAATATATCCTGCTCTATGCGGATGATGACAGAACGAATACCTATCTTGTTCCTGCTAACGGTAAGGAAATCCGATATGTTTACAATAAGGGAAGACAGCTTATCCGAACCGAATATCTGGATGGAACAGCAGAAGAGATTGCTTATGATATTTGGGAGAATCCTATCTTGCAGAAGGACAGAAGAGGAAATAAGACTCACAGGACATATGATGAGTATGGACACCTGACAGAGGAATGTTTTCCGAATGGGCTGGTTGTCAGCAATGAGTATGATGAGTGGGGAAACTGTGTCCATACTTATGACAATTCAGGTCGTGAGAGCTGGTATACTTATGATGACAATGGTAACCTGACTGTGGAAGTGGAGCAGCTTACTGCATCAGTACAGCGCAGAATCTCCTATGAGTATGATAAGTGCGGACGAATCACGGCATTTACAGATCCGAATGGAAAGCGTGAATGTTATGAGTATGACAAGGATTTTTGGGAGTCTTCTGCCTTCATTACTGCATCAGGTATCCGCTACGAGCATGAGCTTGATAAGGCAGGAAGATGCGTGACGACAAAGGATGCAGATGGTATTTCAAGCTTTGCCTATAATAATTTTGATATCCTGTGTATGTCAGTTGACCCGTTAGGAAACACGACCCGGTATCTCTATGACAGAGTACTTGATTTAGTGGGAGTAGTGCGTCCAAATCATTATAATCCGTCTGGAAATGGAGAGAAGAAAGAAACATTTGCTTATGATGCGCTCCATAACAGGTTGGCAAGGACAGATGAAAACGGTGCTGTCTTTGCGACTCCATGCGATGGAGAAGGAAATATAGTGAAGGAGATAAATCCGAACACCTACGATAAGAAGGAAAAGGATGGACAAGGCATAGAATACCTTTATGATGCGGATGACAGGAATTATCAGATTACTTATCCGGATGGAGGAACCGAGCGCAGATGGTATGATGCGACAGGAAATCTTATTAAGGTATGCAGACCGGAACAGTATGACAGTACATACGACGAAGGTCAGGGATATTCTTACGAGTATGACAGCATGAATCGTCTGGTGCAGGTTACAGCACCGGATGGAACGGCATTGAAGAGATACGAGTATGACCTATGTGGAAACATCATAGAAGTGAGGAATCCGCAAGGCATGGAGGGCAGGGAGCTTTTTGTATATAACCATGCAGGCTGGCTGTCAGAGAGCCGTAAGGCAATGCAGCAGGAAAATGGAGAAGTTCGTTACCAGCTTATACGTTATCAGTATGACCTTGCAGGAAACCGTATCAGTGAGAAACGCTTTTGTGAATACCAGTCGGAAACAAGTGACAGTGGAATCGTACATACTATAAGCTATGATTATGATGCAGATGACAGACTTATCCGTGTCAGTGACTGTACCGGAGCTGTTATGGAATATCGGTATGACAGTCATAACCGACTGACTTTGGAGAAACAGAGGATTAATGACGATACAGAGCATACGGTACAATATGTCTACGATAGTGCAGGCAGGATGACAGAGCTGATACGCACTGCGGATAAAGCAGGCTGTGGAAGAAAACATGTATCGGTGAGATATGAGTATGACCCAAACGGCAACAATACGAGAACAATTCTGCCAACAGGCTCAGAAATTCTTCGTGAATATGATGCAGCAGACCGTCTTATCATGGAGCGTCATATCGATAAGAACAGTGGCATCGACAATACCACATACTTTGCTTATGACAAGGCAGGAAATCTTGTCTGCACTACGGACAATCAGGGCAGAAAGACGGAAATAGAATACGACCTGATGAACCGTGAAATCAGGCGCACAGAAAAGGATGGCAGTGTCACAAGACAGTTCTACGATAAGAATGGACAGCTTATAAAGGTCATCCGTCCGAAGGAATACGACCGTGCAGGAGATAACGGCTCAGGTGTACAGTATACCTATGATGCACAGGGCAGAATCATGACCGTTATCCGTGCCGACGGAAGCATTCAGGAAAGCAACGTCTATGACAGTGACGGACAGCTTATCGCTACTACAGATGGAACGGGAGCAGGTGCGAACTTCCATTATGACCTTGGTGGCAGAAGAACACGTATTGAAACCAAGGGTAATGCAAGCCAGCAGTATGAGTATGATGCCCTTGGCAACATCACAGGTGTGGTAGATGGTGTAGGAAACCGCACAGAATATGTCCTTGATAAATGGGGAAGAATTACCGAAATCAAGCAGGCTGATGGTAGCAGTGAGCTTTATGCCTATGATTATGCCGGAAATATAACCAGTTCTACAGATGGAGAAGGCAATACCACTACATACCGCTATAATGGTATCAATCACTTAGCTACGATTACCGACCCTATGGGACAGCAGGAATCCTATACCTATGACGAGGAAGAACGTCTTTGCAGGAAAGAAGACCGCAACGGTACAGTTACCAAATACTCCTACAACATGTATGGAAATCTTCTTACCCGCAAGGCAAGAAAGCCAGAGGACACAGAGGAACTTTCTGAGGTGTATGAGTACACCCAAGAGGGCTTGTTAAAGTCCGCCATTTCACAGGGAATGCGTTACAGCTATACCTATGATGTTATGGACAGGCTTGCAAGAAAGATGGCAAGTGGCAGGACTCTGCTTGCACTAGACTACGACCGTAATGGAAACATGATTAGTCAGACTGATGTAACCGGTAAGGTAACGGAATACTGCTATGATTCTGCTGACAGGATATCCGAGGTGTGGGATAATGGAAGAAAGATAGCCGGATATGAGTATCATGGTGACGGAACAATAAAGCGTCTCCAATGCGGCAGTCTTTACACAGAATATGATTATGACATTGACAGGAATCTTACCGGTTTACGAACCATGCTCGGAGATGAGGTGATAGCAGACAATCATTACCGCTATGATGGCAATGGTAACCGTCTGGAGAAACA
>JAXJRB010000016.1:0-1853 GCA_036310845.1 Lachnospiraceae bacterium
ACTTGTAATAATACTGATATAAAGGTAAAAATAGCCCTTAGACTTACGCCTAAGGGCTATATCAATTTATCCAAGATATGTCTTTAAAGCATCAACGTACCTTTCAAACGCATCTAGTCCTATAGGTGTAATTCTACATGTTGTCTGAGGCTTTTTGCCCTTGAATCCTTTTTCTACTGTTATATAGTTCGCTGCTGTCAGTTTGTCAATCTGGACACTCAGGTTACCAGCAGTAGCTCCTGTTGCCTCACGAAGATAGACGAAATCTGCCTCTTCGAGATTTACAAGAACAGACATTACAGCGAGTCGTAGCTCTGAATGTAATAATGGGTCCAGTTTTTTGAACATAACTATAGCCTTTAATTTGCTTTTTTATTCATCATAATACCAGGAATAATAAGGTTCAGGATTGAAGCCATAGTGAAAAACAAAGGGGTAAATTCCACCTTCGTATAAAACAGAGCTATGGTGCATCCGATACCTGTCAAAAAGCCGCCGATTATGATATAATTGTTTTTCAACACAAATCCCGTCATTACTGCAGCAAATCCTAAAAGTACAGCTGTAATATAACCTGTAAATTGAGGTGCAAGAAAAGCGAACACAATAGAAAGGATCGTTGCAAAGATACCATAAGAAATCCATATGTATCCCACAGTACGGCTAATAAAGCTCTTACCTCCTTTTTTGCATTTACCTTTTAGAAGAATGATTGAAAGCGGCCATCCGAGTACAGGAATGCCAAACCAAAGAAAATTCCAACTGAGATTTCCTGTCAGTTTTAGCATTGAATACACAGCAATGGAGAAAGCAAGAACGACAGTTCCCCATAATATCATAGGAGATCCGGCGTCTTTCTCAAAATCTTTTCTACTCTTTTCAATTGCATCATTGATGATTTGTAAACTTTTTTCAGGGCTCATAACATTTGTTTCCATATAAAATAGTGTTAGCTATTTAAAATACAGATCCTATCTTCATCCTTCCGGACAGATGAGAACAGAATCTTCTCCGTGATCACAATGCAAATATAAACAAGTTTATAATATAAACCAAATTATTTAGAGAATTCTCATTGTGGTTTTAAAGTGGGATAGATGAGAGTATGATAATACTTTATTACTAGTAATAAATAATACTATCAATAAAATATAGACGTCAGACTTATTTATTATTGCTTATTTTCCTAATAAATACGGAAAAAGCCTAGCCTGTGCTATGTGTAGACTGTGCTATACGTATTTCACCGAATGCTTACAATGTATATTACAGACTTGCCTTCACTCTTTGGACTGTTGATACCGATACACCGGTAAGCTTGGCTATTTCTCTGATAGAATTCTTGTCCTTTCTAAGGTGTCTGACCACTTCTGGATACTTAGCCTGAATGTCTTCATTGGTGAGGGCACTCCCCTTAGGTCGGCCCATCTTTATGCCTTTACTCTTGGCTAGGGTACGGCCGGAATTCAGACGGCCAAGTATGAGTTTGCGTTCCATCTCGGCTCCGAGAGCCAGGACCGTAAGAACCATCTTCGCTACAGGATTATCCTCTCCCCTTTCATCAAGGGTTGAAAGATTCAGATCCAGGATGTAGGTATTCACTCCAGCTGCAGTCAGATCCTCGACAGCCTTGAGGACCTCGACGGTGTTTCGTCCAAGCCTGGAGAGTTCCGTCACCATCAAGGTGCCGGGGCGTTCTGCCTTGCAGAACTCCAAGCACTCAGAGAGCACTCCCCTCTCCTGATTGGACTTCGCTCCGGAGATGTGCTCCTGGAAGACCTTCACGATATCATAACCTTTATCTTCTGCGTATCTGGTAAGATCCTCGATTTGTCTTTCTGTCGACTGACGAT
>JAXJRB010000017.1:0-4752 GCA_036310845.1 Lachnospiraceae bacterium
ATGTCATAGTCATATTCGGTATAAAGACTGCCACACTGGAGACGCTTTATTGTTCCGTCACCATGATACTCATACTCTGCTATCTGTTTTCCATTATCCCACACCTCGGACAGCCTGTCAGTAACATCATAACGGTATTCCGTTACCTTACCAGTTACATCTGTCTGCATGAGCAGATTTCCATTACGGTCATAGTCTAGTGCAAGCAGAGTCCTTCCGCTTGCCATCTTCCTCATCAGCCTGTCCATGACATCATAGGTATAGCTGTAACGCATGCCCTGTGAAAGGGCGGACTTTAACAAGCCATCCGCCGTGTATTCGTACACCTCAGAAAGTTCCTCTGTGTCCTCTGGCTTTCTTGCCCTGCGGGCAAGAAGGTTTCCATACATGTTGTAACTGTACTTGGTAACTGTACCGTTGCGGTCTTCTTTCCTGCAAAGGCGTTCTTCCCCGTCATATGTTTTATTTTTTAAAGTCTACTATTACACCTCCATCCCCTTCTTCGCCTTCTATAAGCGGTAATGTATCTTCATTCTCTTTTATAAAAATCTTTCGCCTATTTTTATAATAAAAATGGTGCTGTTTATATGCTCGATATTTTACCTTTTTTCGTTCAAACTTATATGTATTTATCTTACCTTTTGATTCTTTACTCCTGATTTTCCTATATTTTTTTCTTATTTTCATTTAATTATTCTCTAAATTGTGATGTGCATACATAACTCGCTACTACAAAAAGTATAAATAATAAAATGGTCTTCATTAGTCGCTTATAATATTTGTTTTTTTCTTCAAGTGCCTTGTAATTTGTATTCCAATTATTTGTATATGTATCTAATAATTGCACTATTGAAATATATTTATCATCTACCGCTGCATTAAAATGATTATCTTTACTTTTTAATGAATACATAGAATATCCATAAGTTTTAATTGTTTTATATATGAAGAATAAAGATATACCCCCTGTAATAAGTTGCCCTGCCAAGACTACTAAAACAATAATTCTCCAAACTATATGATTATTGCTATTTAAGATGATATCCACATTCTTTAGCGGTATATCTTCTTGTAAAAGAGTTGCTATTAACACTCCCCACAATGCGATTATTAAACCCGTTCTATTTTCAACACTTTGCTTTATTTCAAACTGCTCTTGACATTCATTTATCGTAATGTCAAGAAGTCTTTCAATATTTGTATTCTCTATACCTTTTACATGAATCTTCTCATAAACTTCTCTCTGTATGTATATATTAGCCTTCCGTATATCTTCTGGCTTATCTTTATACTTGTTAGAATATTTTTCAAAATATTTATCACGTTGTTCTTGCGTCACTGCTAATTCATTATTTTTCTGCTTAATTTGTTTATTAACGTGCATAGCGACTTGTTTACTATCCTGTTTTTTTAGATAATTTTTCTTCTTTAACATCATTTTTCCTCATCACATACTTAAATTCATTTATATATAACTTTATTGAATAATCCAAAAAAATTTCCGCTGTAAGCTTCATTCCTATAACTGTGCTCACAATATAATTATAGGAATAAAGCATTATCCTTTAGCACCTCAAAAATTAATCCACATATAAATCGCCTTCAGCAAGAAACCTTCTGATAGTTATAATCATAGTATTTTTCGTTTGTCTTTATATAGTTACATATTTTGAACTATATATTTAGCTCCCTATCCAACACAACTAAGCTTGAATAATCACCAAACTTAGGATACTTATCCCAATTACAAGACACCTCTACATTAGCTTCTCTTTCTTCTACATCTTCATCTATCAGGTTTCAATATGGGTTCTTCTGCCACCAAGATCATAGTGGAAGTCCGCTCCTGCTCCTGTTCCGTCTGTGGTCGCGATAAGCTGTCCGTTCTTATCATAGAACTGTCTGGTAACACTGCCGTCCTTCTCTGTGCGCCTGATTTCACGGTTCATCAGGTCGTATTCGATTTCTGTCTTTCTGCCCTGATTGTCTGTAATGCAGACCAGATTTCCTGCCTTGTCGTAGTTAGGATGTCCTTAAGTGTACCCATATAGCAAATTTTGCCCTCGATAAGCACCATTTCAATTAATTTAAAGACCATGGTCATAATACATGTAAATCATCTATCATGACCTTCCCATTCTTCCGAAAATCAAGTTGTAATGTCAAGTCGCTAATTTGATTATTATAAAACAAATCAATATCAATCCAATAACCACTATGATCATTATACTCATGTACTTCCAGTTCCTTTAGATAACTAATTGTAGGCATAGAAATGTGATTTTTATCATCATATTCTTTTAAAACTCTTTTTATATCTTCTTTAGACACTCTAGCTAAAACACCTTTCTTCTCCAGTTCAACAAATTTTTCATCTACTAAACATTGCATTATATATTTACAATATTCTCTTACTTCCATTTTTGTTTCAAACATGCTATTACCTCTCTATTCTGAAATATGATGACGATTACCTGGTATTCTTATAGGCGAATCATCATTTAGTCCCAAGTTATTACAAAAATAATTATCTAAATAATTTGAAAGAGTTTTTATATCATTTTGTGACAATCCTAAATTCTTTTCTACTGAGCTTAAACCAATACTTTTTTCTTTACCATACGTTCCACCAGTTGTTGCATGTGATTGGTCGTAAGTAAGATTATAATGTTCAGAGCCAGTTTTAGTTGATGGCCCATCTGCTTGGATTGCTGGTGCTTCACCTTTTTTGTAACCTAAAACATCTCTTACCGAAGCATCTTGTACTATATGATGTCCGTCTTTTACTCCAGCATCTCTCAACTCATCATAAGTTCCATACAAACGCACAGAAGGATCATTGATATCTCCGTTCCAATCATTAATATTTACTAGACGCCTTTTAGTATCTCTACCACTATCCCCCGCAAGCTGTTTCTCAGCACGTTTTTCTCGCCTTGTTAAGGATTGTCCCTGTTCTCTCTTTTCCTGAAGGTGTGCTAACAGTCGGCTTCTGTCATCAGAGTTTGATGTTCCTTTTTTTATCTCATTAACAATACGCTTTACGCCTTTAGGACACACATAATGCCCACTCGGGTCTATGTAGAATACAGGATTATTCCTACAATAAGCATACAGATTCAGCCCATCTCCACGATAGGTATCTTCCTGCGTGAACCTGCCAATAACAGGGTTATAGTAACGTGCTCGTAAGTAATACTGCTGGCTGATAGGGTCGAACTGCTGACCGTTGTACTTAAAACGGTTCTCTATCGTCTCTTCACAGACGGTCACGTTGCCCCATACGTCATACTCATAATAGTTAATGACATTTGTGTCATTTACCACATGAGTGATATTCCCTATCTCGTCAGATGCATAATGATAATACGTTCTTGCACTCTCCGCATCGGATGCAAGTAGTTCGTTAGTTCTAATGTAGCGGATTCTGTCTTCCTGCGTCTCTTCCGTTACAACTTCCGTTCCACGGAAGATAAAGGATACCAGTCTGCCGTTCTCTTCCATCTCGTGGCGCAGACCTTCTGCATCATAATGATTGATTTGAATATTTCCATTGAAGGTTTCTACCTTAGTATTCCGATTGAACGCATCATACTCATACTTCGCCCTATCATCTTGGATAAGATTTCCAGCATTATCATACCGAAACGCATGTGCTGTTCCGCCCTTGGTATACTCTGTCAGGCGGTTACGCTTATCATAACGGTACAGCTCTTCCATGCCGTTCATGACACGTCTGGTTCGGTTGCCTGCCTTATCATAGAACAGCTCTTCCTTGCGGTCTTGGTATTCCACCTTCGCAAGACGGTTCATGCTATCATAAGTGTATCTGGTTGTACCATACTTCTGCTGTTTCTCCAGACGGTTACCATTGCCATCGTAACGGTAATGATTGTCTGCGATTACCTCATCTCCAAGCATGGTTCGTAAACTGGTAAGATTCCGGTCTATGTCATAGTCATATTCGGTATAAAGGCTGCCACATTGGAGACGCTTTATTGTTCCGTCACCATGATACTCATACTCTGCTATCTGCTTTCCATTATCCCACACCTCAGATAGCCTGTCAGCAGAATCATAGCGGTATTCTGTTACCTTACCAGTTACATCTGTCTGAGTAAGCAGATTTCCATTACGGTCATAGTCTAGTGCAAGCAGAGTCTTGCCGCTTGCCATCTTCCTCATCAGCCTGTCCATGACATCATAGGTATAGCTGTAACGCATGCCCTGTGAAAGGGCAGACTTTAACAAGCCCTCTGCTGTGTATTCGTACACCTCAGAAAGTTCCTCTGTTTCCTCTGGTTTTCTTGCCCTGCAGGAGAGCAGATTTCCATACATGTTGTAACTGTACTTGGTCACTGTACCGTTACGGTCTTCTTTCCTGCAAAGGCGTTCTTCCTCGTCATAGGCATAGAACTCCTGCTGTCCCATAGGGTCTGTCAACATGGAAAGCTGGTTAATGCTGTTGTATGCATATGTCGTAGTATTTCCTTCTCCATCTGTGGAGCTGGTTATGTTTCCGGCATAGTCATAGCCATAAAGCTCACTACTTCCGTCAGCCTGCTTAATCTCGGTAATTCTTCCCCATTTATCAAGGACATATTCTGTGCGGTTGCCTACACCGTCTACCACACCTGTGATATTGCCAAGGGCATCATACTCATACTGCTGAGTCGCATTGCCTTTCGTTTCAATACGTGTTCTTCTGCCACCAAGGTCATAGTGGAAGTTGGCTCCTGCTCCTGTTCCATC
>JAXJRB010000018.1:0-37116 GCA_036310845.1 Lachnospiraceae bacterium
CATCAATTTCACAGCGGATAAACTTCGCATCTCTACCAAAGATATCCTTACCATCCTTAATCTGGTCTGTTACCTGATTCAGAACATGCTTGGAATTATACTCTTGATGCGCCGCAGAGATTACCTTCTCCTGTACACGCTTCTTGATATCCTTCTCTCCGTGTCCACCCATGTAGCCAAAGTGCCATCCGCCGTCCTCAACGCGGATGCCAATCTCCTTACGCTCCGGGAAGCGAAGTTCTCCAAGCATCAAATTCTGCTCACGAAGAAGCTTATAACTGCACATTTTAGAGCCTATCCATTTCTTTCGCTCTACACCTTCAAATTCTCCGGCATAAGATAATAGATTCCCTGATACTTCTTCCATATTTAAATAGCAATAGAACAGTCTCTGTGCGAAATGATAAATCTTATCCTCTTGAAAGTCCTTTAAAATCTCCTTGATTTTCTCAGGATTTGGAATCTCGTCCAAGTCGCTAAAGATAATGATATCCTCATCCGTACAGTCTTTTAACCCTCTCGTTACCGCATTCTTCTGGAACGTGTCACGGTCATGGGTGTACCCTTCCGGTGTATCATCTACAACCACATGTATAATCTTGTCTGCAAACTCTGCAAACATTTCCTTGTTCTCTTCATAATAAAGAGGCTTTTTCAGTCCTGAAAAGGTCTCTGTCGCTTCGCTGATCACAAATTTATCAACAATCGGACTCATCACATTGAGCCTAATTTTCAACATATCTAATTCATTAAAAAATTGAAAACAATCGTATATCATACGCTACTCCTGCCTATACTACTACTTCTAAAATAGTTTTATCCCCACATTTTATCTCATTCATTCCTCTAGCCTTATTGGACTGAAAACAAAAGCTAAGTAAATATCCTCTTTTTTGTCCATATGCATCCAAATACGAGAATAGCTGTTCTTCACCTCGACGATTATATTCCTCCCCTCGCCAGATTTTCAGCTCTATTATATACTGCTCTCCTTTGTAATCTACCACAACATCTGTACGATACTTAGTCCTACTCTGATCTTCTATATAATAATTCCCTGTCCCATTGATAATCGGACGTAAATACAACAGAAATAGTTTTCTTCCACACTTCTCTACAAATGCTTCATCCTCTGGCTCTGACAGGCTTTCATAATACTCAAAAAACTTCTGCATAACCATATCCATATCAAGCTTCCCTGACTTAATAAACTGATTTCTGTCCGGCAATGCATCACCTGCTTTGTTATTTTCCTTCCGCTCTACTGCTAGGAAAAAATTATAAAGCTGTGTCTCAAAAATACGATTTGCAATCGCAACCTCACCATTTCTATCTATAATAAAGCCAAACATACTTCCAATATCAACAGCCAAATCATAAACCTGATAAGGATAGTACTCTCCCCCAAACAGAATATTGCTTAACATATCATATAGCTCCCTATATTCTGTGACATGCTTAATCATATCATCATACAAAGTATTGGGACCTTTTACAACAATATTTACAGCCTTCAATATGCCTTCCTTATCCCATGTAAGTTGCTGTTCCTCATCCACTAATTTACAAATATAGGATACCAGATAAGGATATCCTGATGTATAAGCATGAATAAGCTCTGCACACTTCTGTACATCCATCTCTATACATTTATCTGTTTTATAGTTCTCCAGCATGCCTCTAATATCCTGAATGCGGAAGCTCATATCTACCTTGAAATCTGCTGCAATATTCCAAGGGCTGTTATATTTGTGCTGCTCATCCGATCTTATGCGATGCTTTAAGTTCTTAATATCATACACCCCTGCCAGAATAACCGACTGCAGGCTTGCCACTTCCTCTCTATTCATATAAGCATTTCTAAGAATCCCAAGGAAATCAAGAAAAACCTGATTATTCGATGCACTGTCTACCTCATCAACCATTAAAACAACCGGCTTTGGTGTATTTTCACACAATTGGTTTAATGCCATCAATAATCCACGCAAACCAACCTTTTCATTTTCCTGTAGCGCTATCCTCTGTAATCCGTCCAAAGCACTAGCTTCCATCTGATAACCACTCATTTTTCCATGAAAGCGGACTGTCTGTAGCAGCATCTCTGCCAACACTTTAGAGAATCGGTATTCATCTTGAAAATCCCCTGCTCCAATACTTTGGAAATCAAGTGATAAAATAACATATGAGCTACCCAAATAAGTGCGAAGCATTTTTAATGTTGTTGTCTTTCCATACTGTCTTGCCTTATTAATAATAAAATACTCGCCTTTATCAACAAGTCTTTTGATTTCTATCAGTTTTTCACTAATATCAACCATATAATGTTTATCCGGATAACAACAGCCTGTTATGTTAAACCTTTTCTCCATGCAATGACTTTCCTTTCTACGAATTTCTTCTTAATATCTTCCGTGCTAATGCCTTTGCTTTTTCTTTTATCGTCGGTTTGATAAAGTTCGGGTACTGGGCATTGGTTCCCTCCCACTTATGAAAAGCAAATGGTGTAATCCCCTGCACCTCAGGTATCATCTGTTCATGGCTGTAATACTTTGCCACTTCAAGTGGTGCTATGCGCATCCCTTCTGCTTCTAGCAGATGTCTTATTTTACAACAGATGAAACCATCCTCATAGAACCACATCTTTCCATAGGCATATTCGCCTTCCCATGGAACATTCGCTTTCTTTGGGAAATCCATGAGTCGTTTACTACGAATTCCTGCGCTGTTACCTACACGACAAATATTACCATAAATATCACGATAAGTGGTCGTGTCCCCCTCCTTAGGCAATGGCCACGGAGCCCCAATATAATCATAGTCAAGGAACTCATCCCGCCACATCTCTGGATGTACGACAAAGCCATCTGCATGCACAATCAATGCATAATCTGTCTTAATGTGGTCACCCAGTTCATATACCATCTTATAATTAAAGTCATCTATGTTTGTCAGCTTGCTCGTATGACTGTAGCGTATGGTCTTCGGTAAGCCAAACGGCTTTTTATGTGTGATTAATACCGCATCTCCAAAGTCTATTCCACGCATACTGTATTCCATTGCCTGAATCGTTGCCTTTACGTTTACACTCGTCATAGCTACCAGTGTTACCTGTGGAAGCTGTAGCTTTTCTGTCTTTGTTTTCATTCTATTAATCAATTCCTCTTACTAATCGTATTATATTTACTCGTTAACCTCTACCTGTTCTATCATACATTCATGCTTTTTCGCTTCTTTATCATAATTAATTCCAACCAAAAGCAAGTTTCCACGATATGCCGATAAGCTCTCTGTGTATCGCTTATCTTTTATCTGTGCAATTGCTCCCTGCACGCTTTTATCATATTTTAACTCGATAACCATTGCCGGTTTATCCGCTGCTTTCGCTTTTGGAATAAACACGATATCTGCATAGCCCTTTCCCGTTGGTAGCTCACGAAATATTGTATAATACTCTCTTGCCGCATAAAATGCTAAAGATATCGTATAACTTAAAGCATTCTCATCATTGTATGTCAAAATAGAAGTCTCATAATGGGCTTTTTCCACGCCCTTCGCAACCGTTTCTGTATCCATTGTCCATACACTTTTTAGCAAAGTTTCTGACTCTCTTACAGAACGAATGATTTCCCCCCATGAAGTATTCCTGATTGCCGTAATAAATTCTTTGGAAATCTCTTTGTTTGGAATATACACTGCTTCCTTTTCCCTATCATATGCAAGATATCCTAAATGTACAAGCAACGTCAACACATCTTCATAACTATGGAACGTCGTCATATCATTCACAAAGCTTCTTACATCTATCTGTACCTGCTCCCCAGCAAGCATTTTAATAATAGCATCCTTCAAGCCATCATAATTCATATCAATGTATGTGCGTAATGCTTCAAAGGTCTCTGTCTGATTCCAATAAGTATCAAAAGTATTTGCAAGCATAGCTCCCACAACTGACCTCGGATTATAGATAGACTCAACTTTGCCTAGATGATAACCATCATACCATGTCTTGGTATCTTCAAAACTCATCTGATATCGCTCGCATAGCTCTCTTACTTCCTCTTCTTGAAAGCCAAAATACCCTGCAAGCGTTCCTGCATTTGTCATAGAATATTCTGTAAACATATTCAAGGCTGAGTGTGTTCCATATTTTTTGATTGGCAGGATTCCTGTCATATAGGCAAGTGCAATGTATTCTTTATCTTTCAGCCAATTACGCAGAAAATCAAGGTATTTTCCCTGTTCTTCCTTTTTGTCCTTGTATTCACGGAAGATACAGTCCCATTCGTCTACTAAGATTACAAAATATCTTTCTTTTCTTCTATAAACATCCTGCATAACCCATGCCAATGATCCTTCATTTCCTGCATGAACAATATCGGGATATTTCTCTTTGAATTCTTCGATTACTCTAATCTCAAGTTGTTTTAATAATTCCTCCGAAGAATTTGTCCTGCCAATAAAATCCGTCATATTAATTCGAATCACATCATATTGATTCAAATGCTTCTTATAACTTTTTGTCTTGCCAATTTTAAAATCTTTAAATAACTCATCTGCATCACTTTCTGCATTATAATAAGCAGACAGCATTTTAATTGCCATTGATTTACCAAATCTTCTCGGTCGGCTGACACAGACATATCTTTGTTCTGTATTAATTAAGCGATTCAGCTGCTCGATAAGTCCTGTTTTATCAACATAGATCTCTGAATTAAGACTGTCTTGAAAACCTTTCGTCGTTGGATTCAAGTAATACCCCATAGCCTGCGCCTCCTCCTTCTAAATTCCCATTCTACGCTTTAGCGAACGTAACATTCTAATAAACAAATCCTTGTATATCAGATATTTGGCATGATATCTTGCTGTGGTTAACTCGATACCACTTAATTTTTCTCCGATTTTTTGATATTTTTTAGAATTCTTCTTATATTCTTCCAGTTCCTTACGACATTCCTCTGCAGTAAAGAGCTTTCCTTTTCTATCCATATAGGTAAAGTCAGAATAAATATTCTGCTCTGATGCCCAATAGCCATCGGACACATTATGTCTTGCCCAGTATTTTGGTGCTATTACATACTTCACCGTTTCACTGGTAAATGCTGGAAAGAATGCAAAAGTAGAATTCGACAATATTAAATAATGCGCATTTTTTATTACCGTATAGTCACCTGCTAAATCAAAATGAGCTGCTGGAACCCCAGGTAGAATCCTTCTGGCAGCCTCTATATCATCCGTTACTACCAGGAATTGCATATCTGCGCGTTTCGCCTTCATAACCTTCATGGCATCCAGCCAGTACTTTCTTCTAAGGAACAGTTCCGGATTACTGGTATACTCACCACCGCGAATGTTGATAATGCACAGATTCTCTATAGAATACTCATAATTATCATACTCTGGCTTTACCTTCATCCATTCCTTTATCTGTTCACGATATTTTCCAAAATAAGATTCATCCTGTAAATTACCGTATATAAGTGTTGTTTCATCCAATTCTAAAAGCTTCTCATCAGCCCCTGTAATATAACAACCATGCTCGATATCATGATTCGAATTCCCTAAATAGATTCTGTCTTCCTTCTCATGATAAGTATTCTTAAAATCATCTTTGGTAAGGTCTAATCCACAGTCCAGATCCATAAAATACATACCTTTGTTACTGTGAATGTTGTTGGCTAAGATTTCACGATTTAAAATACTGAAATCCCAGCCTTTCTCCTCTGCCAGACATCTGATTGCAATATAACAGAACAGCTGGTTTCCCAAGCCCTGTCCTTTTAATAATTCTGTTGCTAAGATTTTATTGTCTGACACAACTTCACCCTACTTTCTACCTAATAATATTCGCCAAATTCATGATATTCATCCGTTGCGTTCCAATTGTTAAAATCAAGCGAACTCCCATTTATCTCATAAGTCCTAGCTTTTGTCTGTATTCCATTCTCAACTACTGTATAATAGTGATAACGTACTCTACTCTTATCTGCATCCTGAGCTAAAAAGAGGTTTATTCCCCAATCTTTGGCATATTCGATTTCATACATGCCGGAAAGCGTTGGAATTATATCATTTTGTGATGCATACACATCTGACACTATCAGTTCCTTTTCCAAATCTGCACCAGCCGGTTTTATAAACAAAATGGGATTTGTATTTTGTTCTAAATGCGTTGTTACATAATTCTCTCCATGGTCTGCTGTAATAACAATTGTTGAATTTTCATACACTCCTAGTTGTTGTAACATCTCTAAATAATTATACACTAAATTCATACTGCCTATATATTGTGAAATAGGACTTATTGTTCCTTCCTCTGCTTTTGTTCCATCTTCCGCCATCGTATAAGGTGCATGTGCGCCATTTAAATGAATAAATCTCAACGCCTTACTTTCATCTGAAATCTGAAGCTTATTTTTTTTAAATTGTTCAAAAACTTCAATATCATTAGCCACAAATGCAGGCATATCCCATTCTCTTTCCTTCACTACCAAATCGCTGATTATTCCTGATGTATACATATAATATTCTTTTAATGCATATGGAAGAATTCTATAATTATTAATTCTTACTATTGCTTCGGCACATCCTTTGAAAGAAATTCTCTCTTTTATCACATGACCTTCTTTTGCATAATTACCAGCTATCACTCTAATAGATTCACCAATATAATTTTCATCTTCTTCAAAGAAATATAATTGATATCCCTGCTCTTTCATCTGCTCCCAAAAAGAACATTTTTCAAACGCTTCATCCACATATTCATTTAGTGGCTTTTCATAAAAATGCAATTCTTCTGTCAACATATAAGGTACTGATGGAAATGTACGAGAGAATTGTGATACCGTATCCGGAAAATAAGTAAATCCATTTAACGGCTCTAAAAAATCTGGTTTCTGAGTAAGAATTTCATTAACATAATCCACATCATATGTATCCAACACGAACATGATTATATTTTCTTCTTTGGCCACTTCATACAACCCCTCGGTAGATAAATAATCATTTGTACTCAGTCCTTTGCTTTCTTGACTAAGACAACTAGGAATTAACGAAATTCCAGCCACTAACTGCATAATACACAAAACCGCTGATGAATATACCAATAACTCTTTTCGCTTAGCACTTATTAATCTATATGCAAAATATAATACTCCTAAAAGTAATACCCATATCATAAAATTACCAAGCTTAAATCCCACACTCCATTCTGCTTCTTTTCCATCCATTAAAAACAACTTGCCATTCAAAAACATACCTTGTACATAAGCGCAGATAGAAAAACTCCATAACATAAATAGAAATATTTCTTTTAATTTGCCCATAAACAAGAAATATATAATACTTACTCCAACTGAAACCAAAAGAATGAATAAAATATACCAATACCAAATTTGCTTTAACGAAAAAGAAAATTCATCCACATTAGTAAGATATGTTTCCATACCCGGATAAATAAATACTGTTACAATGAATAAGCTTAAAACAGCAACCGCTACTTTTATCTCTGATTTACTTGAATTATTTGTATATGTCATCATATATTGACATACAAATAAAATCACACCTCCAAATAAATGGCTTTTTGGCAACAGCACATCATATATAGCAGCATTCACATTTTCGTATCGTAAAATACCCAATAATAATACCACTATATAATATATCACCAAACATATAATACTTATTACTTCAAACAAACTGCTTTTTCTTTTTTTCGCCTTATAACAGTAATATAAAATGAATATACTGCCAATCATCAATATAATATCAAAAAAAAGGACAAATCCATCCTGAGCATATGAAAGAATTATATTCCCTTTTAGTAAAACAAATCGAAAACAATTTAATATCCAAAACTCAAAATAGCAATTTAATATCCATGTCAGAATCATTTTGATTCGAGTATCTCTTTTTTCACTTTTCCCAAATAAAATTATCGTAGCAACCGTTCCACCAAAAATAGATAAAAGTAGTATCATTACTAGCATAATTAATTCAGACATCTTTATCTCCCCTCTACAATTTCGTCTCTACAATCTTTCCACCATCAACCTTATAGATGATGTCACATTTCTCAATCGTATTCAATCTATGTGCAATAATAACCATCGTCTTCTTTCCATGGAAGCTATTAATCGCATCCATAACAGCTTGTTCTGTCTCATTATCAAGAGCAGAGGTCGCTTCATCAAATACCAAAATCTCAGGATTATGATACAATGCTCTTGCAATACCAAGACGCTGTCTTTGCCCTCCCGAAAGTCTTACACCTCGATCACCTATGGTTGTGTCTAAACCTTCTGGTAGGGTCTTAATAAAGTCTTTTAACTGTGCTTCCTCTAATACTTGCCAGATTCTCTCATCGTCAATTTCTTCATCCGCAATACCAAAGGCAATGTTATTTCGAATCGGTTCATCTACCAGATAGATAGACTGTGGGATATAACCAATCTGCGCTAACCATGCAGGATAGTTATCAAAAATATTGTTGCCATCACAGGTAATGGCACCTTCTTGCACCTTCAATAAACCAAGCAGGATATCTACAATCGTAGACTTACCAGCACCGGATGGTCCCATAATACCTACGGACTTACCGCATGGCACCTCCATGTGAGCATGGTCAAAAATAAATTTATCCGTATTCGGGTATGCATATACAATATCCTTCAGCTCAATCTTATCTTGAAGCTTCATAGACTTTGTTTCATCTACCGGTAATAATGCCTGATTATTTCTTCTGCTTATCTCATTGATGTTCATATTTTCATACACATAATCAAGACATGGTCTGAAATAGGAAACATCTGTCAGATACGTATTGATGCGGTTTACGCTAGGTAATAATCTCATTGCTGCCACTGCAAAAGCGGATAACATCGGCACTAATGTTGCAATATCATTTCCAGCCACAATATAGTACATAATATAGAGAAGAATGCTTGTCATAAATACTGTTTCAATTAACAGTCTTGGAATGTTATTCATTACCGCATGCTTCTTACTATACGCTGCTCCAATCTTGCCACTGCCTTCGTAATTGTCTGCAAAGAAGGCTTCTCTGTGAAGCACCTTTACATCCTTAATTCCATAGATTGCCTGAATTCTCCACTTTGCAATTCTTGACTGAATCGCCTGATTCTTAGAACCAAGCGCTGACATTTTAGGCTTGATAATCTTAAATAGTAACAACGACATGATACCAAATATGACTACCATAAATACAACAAGCTTCCAGTCTGTCACAAGCAACAGAACACAAATAAAGGAAAATACAACCGCCTCGGATACAAGAGAAATCAATGCCATCAAGATATTAAATACATTCGGAATATCACTATCTGTCAAACGAAAAACGGTAGGAATATCTGCATCCAAATAAAACTCGTACGGTCTGTTTAAGAATTCTCTAAGAACCTGACTAATCAACTTATTTCTATTATAGGAAATAAATTTATTCTGTTCACTTGCAAGCAATAACAGAAATGCATTTTTTAGAATATACATCACAATCAGAATGCTTAAAAACGGTATCACAAGACTACCTACGTCCTCGATTCCAATAAAGTCCATCACATTTCTAATGTATTGATTTTCCTGTGCCTGAACAGGGTCTATAATGACGTACACAACCGGAAGAATTGCCGAAACATTTAATGTTTCCAATAATCCTCCTATCAAAATCATGACTCCAAGAAAGCATATATTAATCTTCTGTTTTCTGTCCAATATATAACGCAGTTTCTTTACAATATCCTTCATTGCATTTCTGCTCCTTTCGCCTTCGCATGTTTTTATCTAAAAATACTCTCATAATCGTAATTCAGATAGTATTCTTTTTCTATTTCCAATCTCTCCAAATAGTTTTCCTTGGTTACCAGTCCAACTCCCGAAGCCATCCACTCTAGAATTTTTGTATTAATTTCTGGTGAATAATGCTCTTTATCTCGATAATTGTTTGCATTCGTAATGACATCATATTGGTCATAAAAGTTAAATAACCTGACATTCGGACATTCTAATAACAACTCTGTAGCAATCTGCTCCGCATCAAACTGCATCTGCATCATACCTTCCTGATTCAGAAAATCCCAATAATAAATACTATATGGGGTATAAAAAATATAAAAGGTAGTATCCGGATACTTATTTACCATATCCACAAAATTCACCTTTACATTTTCTGTAACCATCTGCTTCTCTTCTTCTGTTAAGCCCGATATCATCTCCGCCTTAACTTCCCAACGATCATAGCTTTGCATGATATATTCTAACCCTGTCTCTTTGTTCCATGATGAATACTCATCCATCGTTGTACTGGGTTGTCCTAGCAAGGTTCGTGCCATATTCGGAAGCACACCATGATAGAATACAGATTTATTAAACACATAAGACACATCATTCCATGGATCATCATCATATAGATAAGTCGGATATCCTTCATACTGCGTCCAGTCCTTATCCCTTATTAATGCACTATAATCCATCGTCCAAATAATGGTTTTCAAGTTTGAATTCCTCTGCAATGCTCTTTCTAGATTCTCCGATAGTTCCTTATATCCAGCTCCGGAAAACGTCTCCTTTACAGACTTCGTTCCAAACAAAGCGTCTACCTCTGTCGGCTTAAAATTCTGCGCCATAGAGGTTCCTGTCACAATAGCATTATAATCAAAATGTCTTGATATCCCGTCATTCGTATAGCGTTCATCATATAACCTATATGATATAAAGGAAAACGGTTTGTGAAAATGGAAATATGGGTCAAACACATATACCATCGCAAACACAAGAAAAATCGCCCCAAGCAGACACACTATGCACTTTTTAAACCATTTCTTTTCTTGATTCATCGTCCCGTCCCTACTAAAAATTAACATACAAGAATTCACTAACCTCTGATAAAGACAAAATACTCCACACCATCAATACTACAATAACTACTATCTTTCTATCCGATAGCTTCATGCTCAAAACCTTCTCCTGTGTATTCTTCATAAAAATACATGCAAGAAGTGCCATAATGATAAATATCAACAATAACACGCTCGGATAAGCAGTCATCATACTGCTTAAGCCTAGACGATACAATACCTTTAATTCTATTAATTCATGAAACGCCTCCGTTAATGGCGCATAGATTTCTCCCCAACCTACATGGAATAATCGATTCCACAACTCCATTGCCTGTGTCACAGACTCTGCACGGAACAAACTCCATAAAAAGGTAACCAGAATAAAAGTAACTACCATTTTGACAACATTTGGAATCCTTGCCATAACAGCTTTGCTCAGCTTAAATCTCTCTATCACACTAAAAAGCCCATGTATCGCTCCCCACAAAACAAAGGTCCAGTTCGCACCATGCCACAAACCACTAATCAAAAACACAAGCCATACATTGACATATGTTCTGATGGTTCCCCTCCGATTTCCGCCTAATGGTATATAAACATACTTTGTAAAGAATTTCGTCAAGGTTATATGCCAACGATCCCAGAAATCCATAATCGAAGTAGCTTTGTATGGCGAATTAAAATTAAATGGAAGCTCCACATTAAAAAACAAACCAATTCCATATGCCATATCACAATAGCCACTAAAGTCAAAATACAACTGAAGTGAATAACACACCATAACAAGGAATGCACTTGGTGTATTCAATACTAGAATATCCCTATAACCAATCGTTACGATTTTGGCAAAGGTATCTGCAAGCAACACCTTTTTGCCAAGACCTAATGCAAATGCATAGATTCCCTTGGATAAATTATTATAATTCAACTTATGATTTGCTTCATCACGTAACTGCGCAATCAATTCCACATGTCCCGCAAGTGGTCCCTGTATCAGCTTTGGAAAAAACATACTATATGCTGCAAATTCCAAAAATCCGTATTTTTCACAATCTCCTCTATAAGAATCAATCAAATATGCCAATTGCTGAAATACATAAAAGCTAATTCCCAATGGCAAAGCCAACTCTAATAAAGTGATATCTGATTCAAATATCTCGTTGATATTCCCTGCAAAGAAATTAAAGTACTTATAATAAAACAGGATACCTATATTCCATAAAAGCCCCACGAACAGAATCACTTTTCTTCCTTGCTTCGCCTGCACTCTTGCTATCATCTCCACAAGTATAAAATTAACGAAAATATTAACAAGCAAAACCGTTAAATTTCCTAGACCTGTATATGCACAAAACCACATAGACATAAAGGTCAAAAACAACAATGCAAGCTTATGCAGTTTTGCATAATGCAATCCATAGTACCCTAACAGAACTACTGGTAAAAATAAAAAAATAAAAATATAAGAATTGAAAAGCATACTTGCTCCTTTGGTTTAGCTTCTATTCCTCAATGGAATAATTATCTTCTCATACCCCTTTGTTACATGGCTATACAGCCCCGGACTCACTAACGCCAGCTTCATTCTGGCACGGTCACCTGTTGCAACAAACTCCTGACTGTATATTCTCAGAATCTCCTGTCGATTCTCCTTTAACTCGTCTGCAATCCGCTTCGCATAATCTCCGCGAGACTGTTTACCTTCCTTCATCCAGTCCATGTAATAAAATAGCAGTCTGCGATAATAGTAATACGCTGCGTAGTCTCCCAATTCCTTAGAAACATTTTGTCTAATATGAGAAATATGCTCTCTCCAAAAAGGAAGCTCATCCTGAAACATTCTTTCTCCGCGTTTTACATTCATAATGCTTCCATCACGGTCAAGAACATAATTATATAAACAACGGTCTACATAGACGCCCCTGTCTGCCTTGCAAAATGCCTTGGTGGTATACATAATATCCTCTGAATTCTTCCCTTTTGGAAATTGCACACCATCTACGATTTCTCTCGCATATAGCTTGCTCCACACCGAATTATAGATGATATAATCATCACAATCGCCTATATAAGCCCGTAATAACTCTTCCTTTTCAAAGGCTGTCACTTTACCCGTTCCACCTTGTACCACATGGTCTTTATACACCTGAGCATAGCGGCATACTGCAACCTGCGCATGATGTTCCACACATGCCTGATACATTTTCTCGTACATAGTGGGCTCAATCCAGTCATCACTGTCCACGTAGCCGATATATGCACCACCTGCAATCGCAAGTCCTGCATTTCTCGCATCTGACAAACCACCATTTTGCTTATGAATGACCTTGATTCTCTGATCTTTTGCCGCATACTCGTCACACATCTGTGGTGAACGGTCTGTTGAACCATCATCTACTAGAATAATCTCCAGATTCGTATAAGTCTGCTGCCATATGGAATTCATACATCGTTCCAAATACTGCTCCATGTTGTACACCGGAACAATAACGGATATCAAATCCTTCTGCTGTATCATCAACAAATCTTTCCTTCTGCATCTATTAATATCCAGCCCGGCCAATTCTCATGCATCTGACTGGCTGTTATACTCTCATAGTTATCATGCCGCAATGGCCGAATCATAAGCTTATGCGGATTCTGATTCAACCTCGCTCCCCAAAAGCTAAAGGTCGAGTTTGCACAAATATTATGCTTGCACTTGCTCATGAGCTGCATATCAAAGAGGCTGTCCTCTCCCGTATTCCAATCCACAATACGAATATCCTCTCCCTGATAATGCTCACGCACATACGAAACATCATCCGAAAAGATATAAAACACTGGGTTTTCTACTCTTTCTCTGATAAATCGCATCGCACTCGCATAGTAGTCATCCGTACAGATTCCCATATAGCGTTTTCCGTCAGCTACGGCCAAATAATCCGTCCTACGAATATGAACACTGACTGCCTGCTCCCGCTTCATCTGTTCCATACACTCATGATTCTTAGGATTACTACTCTGTGGAAAGATTAGTTTTCTCTGAAGCGCAGATATTCTATCCTCATAATACTTCTCACAATCCCAAAAACCATAAAGATATATTTCATCTTTTTCAAAAAGTTCGGGCATATAATTACTTTTCTCATGGAAAGTCTTGTCCTGTCTTCCCAAAAGCTTTCTTCGTATTCTATTTGCAAACGTCATACTGTTATCTAACAGCCTTGTTCGTTCTTCCTTTGTGCAGACTTCATACTCTAGACCTTCAAAACGGGTCAGTTCAAGCTTACGCCACTCCCGTTCTTCACCCATAGCTTCTGTATAAGCATAGAAATCAAGCTTTACTTCTTTTCCCATGCTCTTTAATTTCTCATACATCGCATATTGATATAGCTGATTTCCAAGTCCACCCATAACATGTATGATGACCATAAAGGTTACCTCTTTTTCTTTACTCTGCTGTTTTTATTCCTTCTTCCGGTGCTGTTAGCAATAGCAGCTCTGCTGTGGTGTCTACCAGCTCTGCTATCGTATAACCATAGTTTTCCAACGCTCTCGCAATGGTATCTACCTGACCGGAGACCACATAAAGCTTCTCTGGTAATCCATTCGGATAAACCTCTGTCTGTAAAAATTCTATCCATTCCTCATCGGAATAACTTAAGGATTCCAGATTCTGACTACAATATACATGCTCCCACTTATCCTCTGTATACGCATCATCATGTGTAAAATAGTACACAAACGGATAACGCTGATGGAAGTTTACATAAGTAGGGATTTGATATCCTTCCCGCTCATACCATGTCGAAGCAACTGTTCTCAAATCCATCTTCATCCAATGGTCATTGATTCGCTTCACACCATAACTGCTAAATAATAATGCCGCAAGAACCACTCCTACTTGCATAACCGGTACAATTTTGCGTATCCATGCCTTTCCACTCTCTGCAAGTATTCTTAAAAATTCATGCAGAATGACAACAATGAGAATAAACCACATCGGTAAAATGAATAAATTGTAGCGGTTACCAAACCAACCATACGCATAGAAATTCAAGGTTGTTAACACGTAATAAATCAGATAAATACCAATATTGCAATTGATAAACATCTTTAATTCTTTCCGCTTGGTACAACGATACGTAATGATACCTATGATTAGTAATGCAAACAAAAGAATCCAAATTGCCCAGGTCAGCTTGTCCCAGTCTCTATCATAATCAAGCATACACCAACGAAGTACCCACATCATACTGTCAAAAAAATCTAAGATAATGTTATTCCCTGTTATTTCAAGTGGCTTTTCTATTCCCATCGTAGATACCGGATTTTTAGACTGCGGTATTAAGAAAAACAAAATAAGCGGTACACCTGCGCCTACAGCAGCAACTACATAAGATACCAACGCTGTCTTAAAAGCTTTCCAGTCTTTCTGTCTCATATAATAAAGCAATAACTGGACTGCCATTGGAACCATAACAAATGCAGCACCATAATGTGTGTAAATATTTACTACGCACATGACAGCAAATCCAAGTACTCTTTTGATAGTTACTTTCTCCAAGATATGAAGATACAGATACACTGTCCAAATCAACAACATAATCAGCATACTGTATTCCGACGCCTCTTTGACATAATACATCAATATATAGATACTAGAAAATACAAATACCGATAACGTAGCTGTAAAGCGATCGCACAGCTTCTTCATAACGAGATACAATCCGACCACTGCTACAAATACCATAACAACACTGGAAAAGCGATACCACCAGCCATCCTCACTAATCTGTAGCCACAGACACATGACCCAGTTATATAATGGGGGTTGCTGCTGGATATTTGCCATTCTCTCATACATCGTCTCATATTGTGTTATTCCCTGAATCGCACCCTTTACCGGAATCGAACAATAGAATTCCATGGTCTCATCTTGCCAAATCGGGGCATCCATCAATCGAAACAATGCCATAATCCAGTAATATACAAAAACAAGCCCTGCGGTAAGCCATTCCGGCAAATTCCACTTATCTTTCAATTTCATTCTTCCTTAATCCTCTATCTATGATAAATCTCACACATCCAGCTCTGGAACATCAAAATATACCAAATCTGAATTCGCCAATTATCATTTTCCACATAATCCTTCCAGATTCTCCATACCACATCCGGATTCAAGACGCCCTGCTGCTCCAAGGTCTTTCTATCAATCAAGCTCTCCGCCCAAGCCCGCAATTCCGGTTCCTTGAGCCATTTCATAATCGGAATGGAAAAGCCTTTCTTTGGCCTGTCCATCATTTCCTTTGGCACATAACGATACAACACATCCTTTAAGACGAGCTTGCCCTCCTCACCTTGTTTCTTATATTCCATAGGAATCGTCCATGCAAATTCAACCACATCTTTATCAAGCATAGGAACTCTCGTTTCCAAAGAAACTGCCATCGCTGTTCTATCTACCTTTACTAGAATATCATCTGGATGATATACTTCCATATCCATAAGCATAATACTGTTTCTGGTATCTGTAAGCTCTCCATAAGGCGTCTCATTATGTTTATATGAATGTACTTGCTTTTCTAACGCAATATCAAGATTTGCTGCCTCCTGCGCATTCGAAAGCTCATACAAATGCTCTGCACTCTTTGCCCCTAACAAATATGCCTTGGTCTGTAAAAGTTGATTGTTTTTCCCAACCGGACAATGAAGCACCAATTCACTACAAAGCTTTCGTATTCCATACGGAAAACTCTTCATCTTACCCCAAATTCTATCAATGGATGGGTAAGTCATATAGCCGCAAAACAGTTCATCTCCACCATCTCCACTTAAGGAAACCGTTACATGCTCCCTTGTCATCTTACTTACTAAATAAGTCGGTATCTGCGAAGAATCTGCAAACGGCTCTGCAAACATATAAGACAGTTTAGGAATCACAGCCTTTGCATCCTCTTCTGTAATATACAGCTCTGTATGCTCTGTCCCTAAATGCTTCGCTATATCCTTTGCATAGGTTGCTTCATTATACTTCGGATCATTCATTCCTATCGTAAAGCTACGAATCTTTTGGCTGGACTGTGCCTGCATTAATGCCACAATGGTACTACTATCAATACCTGCTGACAAAAAAGCTCCAACCGGAACATCGGCTACCATTTGATCTTTGATCGATGCCTTTAATAATCTTTCCAGCTCATCTGCTGCTTCTTGGCGACTTCCTTTAAATGGATTCGCCTGTCCATACTTAGCAGCCTCTCTGACTGACCAGTATTCACTAATCTTCAACTCTTTATATGGTGCATCAATTTCCAGCATACACCCTGCGTCCAGCTTATAGATATTCTGGTAAATAGAATACGGTGCCGGAATATAGCCATGAATAAAATAAATCTGCAATACTTTGGTATCTATCTCATTATGAAAATCTTCTAACGCTGCAATACTACCTAAGTCTGATGCAAATACAAAGCTATTATTTACAAAGCCATAATAAAGTGGCTTTTCACCGATACGATCACGCATCAATGTCAGCTTTCCTGTCTTCTTATCCAATAGCGCAATGGCAAACATACCCTTACACATTGCTAATGTTTCTCTGACTCCATACGCTTCAAATGCCTCTAACAACACTTCTGTATCGGACGTACTTCTAAATGCTGTTACTTTCTTCTCTGCAAGAAGCTTGTCCTTTATGGTCTTATAATTATATATTTCACCATTAAATACACAGACATATCTTCCGGATGCAGAATGCATCGGCTGTGAACCATTCTCTGATAAATCCACAATCGATAGTCTTCTATGCCCTAACACAACACTTGCATCTTCGTTTGCCCAGATATCTCCTGCATCCGGTCCACGATGATACATTCTTGCATTCATTTTCTCTATATTTTCTTTCCAATTCTTAGGATGATTACAAAATCCAGCAATTCCACACATGCCTGACACTCTCCCGTCTTTGAAGCTATAACTTGTATAACATTATTTATGTTCATATACACAATACCATCATTAGATGATAACATAATTACCCTTTACTTTCAATGTTTCCCTCATTCTCTCTTGCTATCCCCATTTTAAAAATACAAAAAAAGACCAACATTGTGGCCTTTTAAATTGTTTATTTCTTTGCAATATTCCTTAAATATTTTTCCCATTTTCTGTTTACTTCTTCAGGCTTCATTTTTTTTGCAATATCGTGAGCGTTTTCTCCTATTTTTTTTGCAAATTCTGCATCAGATAAAATTTTTCTAAACGCATCGGATAACGCAAAGGCATCACCAACCGGAACGAGTAAACCATTCACACCATCTTCTATCAAGGTAGCAGGTCCTCCACATGGACAATCCGTTGATACAACCGGTATTCCAAGTGCCATTGCCTCCATTACTGAATTCGGCATTCCTTCTGTATTTGAAGTAAGAGTAAAAATTCTTGCTCTGCAAATTCGATCCGCAATATCTGTCACACTTCCTGGCATAGAGATCCTTTCTGTCAAACCTTTTTCTGCAATTAATGCTTCGAGTTTGCCTCTACTCTCTCCTTCACCATAGATAACTAGATTCGTAGTCGGATATTCTTCTGCAATTTTGGCAAACGCATGAATGAGCATCGCATGATTCTTGTTCTCATCAAGCCTTCCGGCTGCAACAATAACATCCTCTCGCTCCCCTGTATAGCGTTTTTCCAAAAAAATCGGATTTATTGGGTTCGGAAGAATGACTGCCTTCTTACGAACTCCATTCGGAAAGAACTCACTTGCCTGCTTCGTCTGAAGGATAATGCCATCCGCAAAGCGGAAAGTTAATTTTGCGATAGCCTGCATAAGCTTTCCTTCATATTCCATGGTTGGTTCCCCACGTACAGACACCGCAACGTTACATGGCAGGAAGGCAGCGGTTGCAATTGCCATCAGATTATTTTTACCTAAAAAAGACAATATCACATCCGGCTTATATGCCTTCCAAATGCTGCGAAGCTTCCTAAATCTTGCTAAGAAATTGTGAATACGTCCTCCCTGTAGCTCATGCTCCTCAGGCTCTGAATATACTCTTCGAATCTCAGGCGATAAATCATATTCCACTTCTTTTTTATATTGTGTTACCAGAATAACATCATAATGATTCTTATGAAGATATTCTGCCAAATTTACCATAACACGTTCTGAGCCCCCCTTTTGCAGAGAACTGATAAATAGTGCTATTCTTTTCATATATTAATTACCCCATATAATACTGATACCATAATTGGAACGCGAAGAAAGACCATGCCGTCTTCGAGAAATTAGAACCGGTTGCCGGTCCCTTATCTCCTGTTCTTAAATACTCGTGAATAAAACGATTCACATATTCTGCATCAAAAATACCCTGCTTTTTCAAATATTCCACACTGCACATATCCACAAGCCGCTCCTTCAATGGTCCTCGCATCCACTTATCGAGTGGTACACCGAAGCCAACCTTTGGCCTGTCTAGCAGCTCCTTAGGAATATAATCATAGGTTATATCCTTTAAAATGCGTTTCTTTACACCATTGGCATACTTATATGAATGCGGAAGTCTGTAAGAATATTCCATCACATTTACATCCAAAATTGGACATCTAGATTCAATGGAATACTTCATCGAAGCTCTGTCTACCTTACAGAGGATATCACCTGGCAGATAGGTCTCTTCATCCAAAAGCATACGACGCTCCTGCCAGTTCTTTTCTCCATATTTTTGCTCGGTTGGATACTTAAATGGCACACCACTTTCGGGTAGCATCTTATCAATCGCTCTAATATAAGAGCTTCCGCCAATCTGTGTCTTGGTTGCTTTCTCATGATTGCCTGCTACTACCTGTACCGCAAACGGCAGCTTCTCCATCAGCTTCATCTGCTTAAAAGGTGGCAAATTACATACACCATACGTCAGCTGGCCTAATGCATCCAGCTTCTGTGCCTTCGCAACACTATCATAAATATTGTAGCCACAGAAGAACTCATCTCCTCCGTCACCTGAGAGCACAACCGTTACATCACGGCTTGCAAGGTCAGATACCAACATAGAAGGAATCTGCGAACTGTCTGCAAATGGCTCATCATAATACTTAGGAATGCTTTCCACCAGACCAAACATCGTCTTTTCATCGATATAGGTTTCTGTATGCTTTGTTCCTAAGTAATTGGCCACTTCCTTGGCATACTTTGCCTCGTTATATTTCTCTTCATTAAAACCAATAGAATAGGTTTTCACCGGTTCAGAGCTTGCTTCCTGTGCAAGAGCTGTTACCAATGAGGAATCATATCCACCACTTAAAAAGGTTCCAAGTGGACCATCTGCAATCATTCTCTTCTTTACAGAATCTCGCAGAATATTCTTCAACTCTTCCTTGGCTTCCTCATAGCTTCCTACAGGCTCTGCCTTCTTACGACGATACACCTCTGCAATATCCCAGTACTTCCACTTATCCACCTTACCGGTCTGTACCGAGAATCTTACAATTCCGCCCGGCTCAACCTTATATACATTCTCAAAGATAGAATCCGGCTCATTGATACACTGCTGAAACATATAGCGCTTTATAACGTCTTTTCTTATCTGCTTTGGAAAGTCAGGATGTGCTATAATCGGCTTTAATTCCGAAGCATAAACAAGCCCATCCTCTTTTTGCCAGTAATACAATGGCTTCTTTCCAATTCTGTCTCTTACTAAATATAATTCATTTGTCTCTCGATCATACAGGGAAATAGCAAACATTCCTTGAAATCGGTCAATACAGGATATTCCCCATTTTAAATACGCTGCAAGAATAACCTCTGTATCACAATGCGATTTAAATGGGTAGTCTTTCAATTCTTCTCTTAATTCTAAAAAATTATAGATTTCTCCATTATAAGAGATTACCAATCTCTCATTTGCCGAATGCATCGGCTGATGTCCCAGCATAGACAAATCAAGGATAGAAAGACGTCTCTGTGCCATTCCCACACAATAGCCTTCCTTTGCCTCAAATATTTCTTCTCCGCTGTCATTCGGACCTCTATGATACATCGTATCATTCATCGCCTTTAATTGGTCAAGAGTGATACTTCTTTTCGAGATAAATCCGCATATTCCGCACATGGTCTACGCCTCCTTATTTTTGTCACATTTGTAGTAGTAATTTCGTGCTTTTTTCGTTACCCTTTATTTACATACTTCAAGAACATAATTCTCCCATTCCTTGAAAATCATCTCTGCTCCCGCTTTTTCGCCAATCTTGGATGCTCTTTCACCAAGCTCTTTAGCAAATTCCGGCTCTTCAATCAGTCTGTTTACTGCTGCCGCAAGTGCTTCCTCGTCTCCAACCGGAACAAGTAAACCATTTTCTTCCTGTGTAATTACCATCCTTGGCCCACCTGGTGGACAATCCGTGGCAACAACAGGAAGTCCCAATGCCATTGCTTCAAGCATTGCATTCGGCATCCCTTCATAATCAGAGGAAAACGCTGCAACAGCACCATTTATCATGTCTTTTTCCAATTGATCACTTCCACCCATAAGCTTTATATAGTCACCAGCATGCATCTCCTTGATAAGCGCCTCAAGCTTTTCCTTGGTTCCATCGAATGAATCAGGACCAAATATCTTTAAAACATATTCCGGATGTTTCTCATGAACCTTTGCAAAGGCACGAATCAGCATTGGTTGATTTTTAAAATCCACCAAACGTCCTGAATGCACCACTGCTTTTTCCCGTTTTTCAGGGATCGGATTCCCAATAAATTTAGTACTTATTGGATTTAGAATAATCTTTGACTTTTTCCGTATGAACTCAGGGAAAAAATCTCTCTGATCAGGTGTTTGAAATACACATCCTGCTGCCCTCGGAAATAAGAGTGGAATCTGTATTTTATCTGAAAGGAAATCATAATAGCCTATCGGATTAATTCTAACCGATATTAATACCGGAATCTTAGTCCCAATGGTTGCCGTAAGTGCCCGGTAATTTGCCTTTCTTGCAAATGCAATCACTACATCCGGCTTTACTTCTTTCAAAAATTTCCTCAAATTCATAATCCTTGCCAAGAACATGGCTGCTCTTCCTTTTTCAGCCTGTCTTTCTGTTAATCCAACATGTACTCTTTTTACCTTGGCATTGATCTCATATTCATCTTCTCCCTGCCACTCTGTAGCAATATATACCTCGTAACCATGCTCAGCGAACTGCCCGGAGAGATTCGTCACCACACGCTCTGCTCCCCCTCGCTCGAGACAATTCAAATGAAATACAATTCTCTTCATATACTCCTCCTACAGGCACACGCGTTTTCTATACATACCGCTTCTCTATTGCATATAATACGCTTTATACCACTCTGCAAATGCCCGCAGACCATCTCTTAAACTTGTCTCCGGCTTGAATCCAAAATCTCTGATTAAATCATCGACATCTGCATACGTCATTTCCACATCGCCCGGTTGCATAGGTACCAATTCCTTGTGTGCTTCAAAATCATAATCCGCTTCGAGTACACCAGCACGAATCAATTCCTGCTGAAGAATATTTACAAAATCCAATAAGTTTTCCGGCTGGTTATTACCAATGTTGTAGACCTTATATTTTACACCGTCCTCGTTTGCATCCGGTGCCTTTTGCATAACCTTTACAACACCTGTTACGATATCGTCAATATACGTAAAATCACGTTTGCAGTTGCCATAATTAAAAATCTGAATCTTTTCTCCTGCTCTTAATTTATTCGTAAAGCCAAAATATGCCATATCCGGACGCCCTGCCGGACCATATACTGTAAAAAATCTTAATCCTGTAGATGGAATATTATACAATTTGGAATACGCATGTGCCATCAACTCATTCGACTTTTTTGTCGCTGCATACAATGATACCGGCATATCTACCTTATCCTCTGTTGAATATGGTATTTTTTTATTCATGCCATATACACTGGATGAACTTGCATATACGAGATGTTCTACCGGATTATGGCGACAGCATTCTAGAATATTATAAAATCCCATAATATTAGCTTCTATATAGGCATCCGGATTAGTAATTGAGTATCTGACTCCTGCCTGTGCAGCAAGATTTACAACTAATTGCGGCTTATATTTTTCAAAAACTGACTCTACCAAAGCTTTATCAGCAATATTCCCCTTAATAAAGGTAAACTTGGTATATTGGCTCAATTCTGCCAATCTTGCTTCCTTCAGTGCAACCTCATAATAATCATTCACATTATCCAAACCAATAATCGTAATATCTTGATTCATCTCCATGAGACACTTTACAAGATTTGAACCAATAAATCCTGCTGCCCCCGTAATGAGCACCGTTTTTCCTTTTAAATCAACATTATAGTTAACCATTTCTTGCACCCTCTCTTTTACTGTTGCTCCTTTTTACTCTTAAAAATCTTCCAACCTTCTGCCAGCATAACCAATCCCGCCTGATAAAATAATGGTGTATTATACAACATATATCGCATCTGACAATAAATGGTAATGGATGTCAGACCTACCGTTCCCAAAATCGAAATCAACGTAATCGCCGCAAATGGTAATACACTTGCTGATACCATTTTATACGACTGCTTTCGGCAGAGGAATACAAATACACTGATATATGCCACATATAGAAACAATGCTCCCCAATTCAATACCGGATGAACCTTTAATACCGTTGTAATCATTCCATGAATCACATTACAGAAAAACAGCTTAATGAGATTAGGAATGCTTTCAGGCAACAGTTCTTTCATTAAGGTTCCTGCAACCTCATGATAATACTCTTCCCATTGTTCCTGTGGAATCCCATTTTTCTCCTGATATTCTCTTATCACCACATTTACAATATCAAACTTAATTCTGTCATAAGAAAGACTATAATGGTCTTCTATATTATGCCAGCCCTTTCCTGCATACGCAAGGTTATACTGCATCTCATCTGCGCGTCGCATGATTTCCAGAAAAATTTCTTTATGCTGTTCATCTTCCATCGCATCTGCCATTCCTACATCTGCAAGGTAAATCTCTGTTCCTAGAATAAAGCTGGAATCTCCTGTGTGTTGCTCAAACACTCCTCTACTTGCCAGATTATAGCTACAATCTACAAACACAACGCCCGCATAACTCAACACCACGACCAGAATCGCTTCTGCTAGGACAAGATACCATTTTCTCTTATCCATAAAGCGAACATATAGAATGCATAAAAAAATCAGTGGCAATGTAACTAGCATTTGCTTTCGAATGGAAATCAAAACAACTGCCCAAATTGCCGCTGTCAAAATGCTTTTCTTATTCTTATCATATAAAATGCCAAGCAAAGCCAAAAAGAAAAACACCCACAAGGAATAGGCGATTCCTTCTGTTTCAATGCTGTTAAAATAGCTGTATCTGCGTTGTGCAACAAAACGATTTAATAATGTTATGCCATATTGAATCACTAAAATTTCTATGGATATAAGCCAGTTCAACTCAAATCTCTTTTTCAAGTTGTATGTTAATGCTGTAGCCGTAAGCGCTGCTATCAAGCATTGTAAAATCACTGCTACATGCAAATAAATATTCGTACCAAATATTACTCTTAAAATCCACAAAAAGCTACAATAGCCCGGCTCTCTATCACTTGTCATATTGATATAGGATGGCGCATCCTCCGTCAGAATAATTCCATCCTGTAGATACCATAGCAGATAAAATACTGCACTTATGATAAAAACACCAACCCATATTGCTTTTTGCTTATCCCTTAAAACACCCTGCTCCTTCAAAGGTCTCTCCTCTTCAACATCATTCTATCTTTACAAGCCTATTTCCTACGTATCTTCTGCTATTAATCTCTCTATTTCCTTCACATACGCTTCCATCCCGAAATCAGCTGCTCTTTTCACTGCCTTATTCTGATATCCTGCCCGCATGTTGTCATCTATTAACAGCATTTCCAATTCTTCTGCAAAGACTTTCTCTTCCTCTGTTATTTCATCAGGATTCAAATTCTTTGCGCCTTTTAAAATCGGCGTCAGCACACCATAATCTCCATGGTATACTTCATTTTGATTCTCACTTTTCTGATAATCATCCTGCAATATCTCTGCCGGACCTGTCTTACAATTTACACTGACACATGGAAGTCCACAAGCCATAGCTTCAATCAAAGCATTCGGAAAGCCTTCACTGTCCGATGTCAGTGCATACACATCCGCTCTTGTCAGTAACGCAAACGGATTTTTCTGCACGCCTGTAAAAAGTACATCCTGCTCCATATGGAGTTTCTTCGCAAGTTCTTTATATTCATCAAAATCGCCTGCTCCGATTAGCATAAGCTTTACATCGTGTTTCTTCTGCCTTATCAAAGAAATACTCTTCATTAAATGCCAGAAACCCTTTACATCATGAGCTCTTCCCATGGAAACCACTGTTTTTCCTGGTCTTTGCAAAAACGCTTCAAACTCCGGCAGTATCTCTTCCTTAGCAAGTTGTTTGATTTCTTCCAGATTGCAAGGATTATATAAGGTTGCTGAAGATTTTACCGTGAACTCTGCTGCAATATCGGCTTCCATCACCTTAGTACAACTAACCATTCTGTCAGCCCTTTTACAAACAAAGCGCATCTCCTGTTTGTCTTCTAATGCTCCATATCCTCGAATTCCTGCCCATGTAACATCGTTAACCTTAGAAAGAACATTAACAATATTTGCTGTTTGTCCAAAGCTATAGCTTATCTGAATATCCAGCTCTTTTTTCAGCTGTTTTACTCTCTTTACACGCTTCAAGACATTCAGAACCTTTCCTAACTTTCCAGGCACCGCTCCTAGCTGTAAATCAATCAGATGTACACCTGACACATCATAAATCATGCCCTCTGTATTGAACACGACAAGATGTACCTCATATGCAGTTTTTAATAGCTGTGCTGTTAATGCACATACTCGCTCTAACCCGCCTTGGTCCAGCATCGGAACAATCAGCATAATTTTTGTTTTTTTAGTCATATCAGGCATGCTACTTAATCCTTTCTTGGCATTGCAATTCTGAATTAGTTTACTCTCTTTAACAGTTTCATTGCTGTAACTGCAAGCTTTCCTAACAAGGAATTGCCAGTAAACACATTGTAATATGTGATCTTGTCGCCACCGAACTTGAGCTTAAACTCATCGATACCATTTGGATTCTCAAAATCAGAGATTCCGCCCCAATCATAGCGTACAAGTCCTTTTTCTTTAAAATATTTCATATCTTCCCAATGTAAACGCTTGTTCGCACGTCCAATCATAGACTGGTCAGCACTTTCTTCGCGGAAACAAGATGCAGAATGCAATAATCTTGCATCCGTTTCATCACAAATGTAGGAATGGAATACGATAATCTCTCCCTCATGTAACACTGCAGAAAAAATAATCGAATCCGCCTCCAAATAACGGTCTATCGCTGTTGTGTTCAGCTTGGTATCGGAACCCTTGGACTGATACATTCTCTCATAAATATCTGCGAATGTATCTATCAGTGTTCTGTCAGCTTCTATATCCTTCTTCGTATAAAACTTTACCTCAATTCCATCCTTTTCACTACGACGAAATTGATATTTTACTGCTTTGTTAATATTGGTAAGCATATCTTCCTCTGACATTGTAATATCATTCATACAGGTATGATATTCCTGCCAGCCTCGAAAGCTACCTTTTGTTTCTTCTTTCTTCACCCCATGAACAAAGAGAATGTCTGCCTTTCTCTTTTGTCCGAGAAGTTCGGAAATGGTAACCTTTCCCGGATACCAAATCTGATTTATTTTAAGAAATTTCTTTTGATACATGACATCTATCATATTATTAACCTTGCCTTTCACAACTCTGCGCATTTGCGTTCCGCAAATTCGTCATGTGAAAAATCTGCCGTTTATGGATTTTTCACATTGCTCCCTGGCGGATTCTTCCCTGTACGATAGAATTTCTCCATCAATACCGCCTGTGTATTTACATCAAAGCCCTTTTGCGCAATAGCTTCTCTCATATCCTTGCGAATGAATGCATTTTGAGCATTTTGTAGGATTTCCTCTGCCCAGAGCCTTGGTTCTTCCTCAATGCTTCGATAGGTTACAAGCTCTGTAAGTGCAACCTCTCTTGTAATCTTATCGGAAATCAGACAATGCAATCCTGCCGCTTGTGCCTCTGCAACACTTCCAGGAAGCCCTTCAAAGGTCGATGGAAATACAAAATAGTCAAACGCCTGATAATAGCGTTCCACATCGAATCTATTTCCTAAGAACAATACCTTACTCTCCAACGCCTGTTCATCACTAAACAGCTCTGTTCCAAGCTTCTTGAGCTTTTTGTGTATATTCTCTTCTTCTTCGCCCTTACCAATCAATACAAGAGCCATATCCTCTCTTTGCTTACACAGTTCAGCAAATACATCAACGAGATACGTATGATTCTTCATAAAACCAAATCTTCCTACGTGACCTATGACGAACTTATCCTGAATACCAAGCTCCGCTCTTATTTCCTTTCGTACTGCTTCGTTATATTGAAAACGATTCACATCAATGGCATTTGGTATGGTAATGACCTTTCCTTTTCTTACCCAGTCCTTGCCGAAAACAGCCTCTCCTGCCTCCTTAGAACAGGTAAAACAATAATCCGTTTTATGTTTTAAAGAGCTTCTAAGTAATTTCGTTACATATCCTTTTAGCCCTTTATCTACACCTGCACTTCTAGCATGTGCAATGGTTACAATGGCCGGATTGGCTTTCTTTGCAATCGGCAAATAAATGGATGCCGTACTTGTCATATGTCCCTGCACTGCTAGAAATTCCTTATGTTCTGCAAAGAAGCATCTAATTGCTTTTTTATATTCTGCAAGGTTTATAACCTGAAAGCGTGGCAGATTGTATATATGCCCTCCAAGCTCTCTTATTTCCTTGCTATAGTGTCCTTCTTTATCGGTATGCACCAGAAAATCAAACTGTACCTTACTGCGATCCATGCAACGATACAGCTCCATAATTCTACTTTCTGCACCGCCAAGATTGGTTGTTCCCAGCACATGCAAAACTCGGATTGGATTGTTTGTTTTCTGATTGCTCATTTTCGTCTCCATCTACTTTCTCAAACTATTCACTCTTACCAACACATACTTACTAATTGCCATAAGGTATTCCTTTACTCTACCTATAACTCCTCTTTTTTCTGTGCTGACCTTTAAATAATCCTGATAAGAAATCAACTTGTCCTTATGCTCAGCAAAGAGCTTTTCGTAACGTTCAAAATCCTTTTCATTCATGGTATTTGCATGAATCACAAAGGTAGTATAACCTTTTTCCTGCTTCAAGCTATTACTTTGTTTGAAAGAAATCGGATAAAAGGTTAATCCCTTCCATTCGTACGGTCTGTCACCAAAGCCATCTGTCAGCTTACTAAATCCTACTTCTTTTAGTGCTTTCAACGTATTCTTATCATAGGAATGGGCCGGTGCCATAAAAATATCGGTATAAATGCCGTGACTTTCTAAAATTTGCTTGCCCTTTTTTAAATTTGCTAACTGCTCCTCATAGGGCTTTCCTGCATACTCTGAAATAGCATTTAACGGAAAACAGCCTTTTTTCTTCGTACTATAAATATGAGTGTAACCGTGCTGAGCAATTACCCAGCCTTCTTTTTCCAGCTGTAATAAACATTCCCAAAAATCATCTCTTTCCTCGTCAATGTGAAGCATGGAATCTTGATTTTCAGGAACTACCCCTATAAGTGGTTTGACCTGATACAGATCACAAAGTTCCTTAAAACGAAGGAACTTTGCCCAATCCATATCAGGTGTAATATCATCCATTCTTATTGAAATGTTCATTTCATTCTCCAAAGTTATTGATTAGAGATTTGCCTTGTACCATTCAATGGCAAGGGCAATACCCTTTTCAAAGTCATAATCCGGATCATATCCAAGCAACTCTCTTGCCTTTGAAATATCCGCATTGGAATGCTTGATGTCTCCTGCTCTGTCAGGTCCAAAGTTTGGCTCTACATCTTTGCCAAGAGCCTTGCAAAGGTTGTAGTAAATATCTATCAGATATTCTCTTCCACCGTAAGCAATGTTGAATGCCTGTCCGGCAGCATCACTGGAAGCAAGACATGCTCTCATATTTGCCTCGATTACGTTATCGATATAAGTAAAGTCTCTGGACTGCTTACCATCTCCGTTAATCGTAGGAACCTCTCCATCTAAAAGTAACTTAATAAACTTCGGAATAACAGCCGCATAAGCACCGTTTGGATCCTGACGACGTCCGAATACGTTAAAATAGCGAAGACCGTAAGTATCAAGACCGTAAAGCTTCTTGTAAAGCTTTCCATATTCCTCATCTACTCGTTTTGTTAACGCATATGGAGAGAGCAGATTACCTTCTTGTCCTTCCTTCTTTGGAAGTACAGGATGATCTCCATAAACAGAAGAACTAGACGCATAAACAAACTTCTTAACGCCCTGCTGTCTTGCTGCTTCCATCATGTTGAGAGTACCCATAATATTATTCTGTTCATAGAATAAAGGCATCTCAATACTTCTTGGAACAGATCCCCATGCAGCCTGATTCATAACATAATCTACGCCTTCACACGCCTTCATACAGGTATCTAAATCCTTGATATCTCCCTTGATAAACGTATAATTTGGTCTGTCCATCAGCATCTTTACATTTTCTTCATGACCAGTAGAAAGGTCATCCAGACATCTTACCTGATAGCCCATATCTGTTAAAGCTTCACAAAGGTTAGAACCGATAAAACCAGCTCCACCTGTTACAAGGAAAACACTGTTTTCCGGAAATTTTAATTCTCTAAATCCCATTACTTTTCTTCCTTCCTGTCACTTCGTTCTAGTAACTTTTTATCCTTTTCATGCCTTTTGCTGTTGTATATATCAAAACAGTCAATCAGCAAGAGGAATCCTGCCATATAAAATAGTGGCAGATTATATAGCATATATCTGGAAATGCACTGAATCATCAGAGAGGTTCCTGCTACATTTCCCATAATCATTAATAATACCAATGCCATAAACGGTGCTGCCTTAGAGCATGGTTTCTTCATCCATACATATATCATAAGTATGACTGCTATGAGATAGATTGCAAATGAATACCAATTAAAAATTGGGTGAAGAAATGCAACACTTCTAATCAATCCCATCATGACCATAGCAATATAATTATATAGATATCTTAATAATACCTGTGGTAAGAGCTCTGCCATCAACGAAGCTGCAACCTTATCCACTTCTACCATCATACGCTGATAGTCTTCTACGGTAATACCTGTAGTCGCCGTGACATACTCTTTGGCTACCACTGCGAAATAATCAAAATTCAAACTATCATGGCAATCTTCATGATGTGCTGCTCTTGCAAGTAATCCATCCGGTGAAAATCGGTAATTCATTCCATCTGCATAGGCTCTGTCAAAGATTTCATAATAAGCAGTACGTAAGTCTTCCTCTTCGATTGCTTCTCCATCTTCTCTATCTGCCACATACAGCACGTTTGCTATCGACATTGCTTTCCCTGATGCCGTAGCAACAAACAATCCCTGCTCACAGAAATTGTAAGTCTTCACAATAAGACCACGTCCCACAAATGCAATTGCCAGCATTACTACAAACACTACTATTTGCTTCCAACGCTTCTGCAAAAAGGCGATTAGTGCCATTGCCAAAAACCATACCAGAATCAGTATCATAAACTGTCCACGTACCAAAGACATAAAGACTGCCCAGAAAAAAGCAAGCATACTGTCTTTTCCAACACTCTCCATTCTCCATATTGCTTTTAAGATATACAGAACATAAAACAAATATAGCGAATAAGCTATGCCTTCTGAAAGCAACGAATTCGTAATAACCATTCCGGAAGCAGAAGCAATCGGTGTTAAAATATGTGGCGACAACAAAATTGCCACAAATAAAACTAGCACAGGCCACTTTAGCTTCCATTCTCTACGCACTACACACATAAAAATAGTATTGGTTACTACTGCAAGAATATTTTGTACTATGATTATAAACCAATAGTGGTGTTCTGGTGAAACCCAACGTAAGAACTGTATCAACAGAGCATACACCGGCTCTCTTGTCACAAACTGCATCTCATGCTGAAAGCTATCTCCCAGATATAAAGGCTCTCCCGTAATCAACAAAAAGCCAAAAAAAGCCATAAAAACAATAAATATCGATATATCCGTTATTCTATTTCGCATCTTTTTATTCATAACTTTCTATACTTGCGAATTTGTGCCTTTGCACAAATTTGCTAATTGCAAAATCTTCCGTCTATGGATTTTGCAATTTATAGCCTCCAATAAATATAGCCTGCATCCTGATATGCCTTCTTATCTAAGATGCCCTTAAGATCTGTTAATACCTTTGTTTTATTCTTTGTTGCATATAATGCATCCATGTCCTTCATTTCCAGCTTCTTATAAGACTCATGTGCAACTGCAAGAACAACCGCATCACAATCCTTAATCTCTGTCATTGGAACGAATTCAATACCATATAATCTCTTAGCTTCTTGTGCATCTGCGTCATCATCGGTTACAACTGCAGTAATGCCATACTCCTGAAGCTCCTTGTAAATATCAATAATCTTCGTATTTCTAGTATCAGGACAATTCTCCTTAAAGGTAAATCCTAAGATAGCAACCTTTGCTCCCTTAACCGGAATATCCGCCTTGATTAAGTTCTTTACCAAATTCTCTGCAACATATTTACCCATATCATCATTGATACGACGACCGGAAAGGATAATCTGTGAATGATAACCTAACTGTTCTGCCTTATAGGTTAAATAATACGGGTCAACACCGATACAATGACCACCTACAAGACCTGGCTGGAACGGAAGGAAATTCCACTTTGTTCCTGCTGCTGCAAGGACTGCCTTTGTATCGATTCCCATCTTATTAAAGATAATGGATAACTCATTCATAAATGCAATATTAATATCTCGCTGGCTGTTTTCGATAACCTTTGCAGCCTCTGCAACCTTGATGCTCTCTGCACGATATACTCCCGCTTCTACAACAAGCTCGTACACCTTTGCTACTTCTTCTAATGTTTCTTCGTCCATACCAGATACAATCTTTGTAATTGTCTCTAATCTGTGTACCTTATCACCAGGATTAATTCGCTCTGGAGAATAACCAATCTTAAAGTCCACACCACACTTAAGTCCAGATTCTTTCTCTAAAATAGGAACACAGATATCTTCTGTTACACCAGGATATACTGTAGATTCAAATACAACAATAGAGCCCTTGGTCAGATTCTGTCCTAAGAGTCTGCTTGCGCCCTCTACAGGTGTTAAATCCGGCGTATGATCATCATTAACCGGTGTTGGAACTGCTACGATATGGAACTTTGCTTCCTTTAACTTGGTCGGATCTGCTGTAAATTCTACGGTTGTATTCTTGATTACTTCATCACCAACCTCATTTGTCGGATCAATTCCAGACTTGTACAAATCAATCTTTGCCGCATTTAAGTCAAATCCTACAACCTGAATCTTTCTTGCAAACGCAACTGCGATTGGCATACCTACATAACCAAGTCCTACTAACGATACTTTCTCTTTTCCTTCTACAATATCCTGATATAAGCTCATATTTTTCTCCTATCTGCGTATAGCATTTGCACTATACTCTATGTTTCCTTTATTTGTAAATCATGTTCTTTCTATGATTTGCTTACTATTTTATTCCCTTAATCTCTTCCACATAGGCATTCACTACCTGTTTACGGTCAAATTCGCGTTCCATCTTTGCTCTAGCGTTTTTGCCCATCTGCGCTCTTTCATCCTCAGAAAGCTTCACGAACTTTCTAAGTGCTTCCAGCAACGCTTCTTTATCCCTTGGTGGAAAGCCAAAGCCTGTAATGCCATCCTCAAAGCCTTCCTGACATCCCGGAATATCCGATGCCAAAACCGGTCTTCCAGTCGCACTTGCTTCTAGGATTACATTTGACATGCCTTCATGATAGCTTGGCATCAACACTGCCACAGCATCTTTATAATAGGGATGTATCTCTTTCTGATATCCTATCAGCTCCAAAATTCCTTGCTTTTCATACTGTTCCACTATGTCCTTATAGTCTTCCTCATAATTACCTACCAATCGAAAGATTACCTGCGGATTTTCCTCACAAAGTACCTTCGCTGCATAGAGAAGCTCCTCAATTCCTTTCTCCTTCATGACTCTTCCCACATATAAGAATATCATTTTCTCCTCTTTAGAAGAATATTCCTCAAACGCGTGTCTGTCAAGATTTACTCCTGAACCCGGAACCAACCTTGCCTTTCTTCCATAGATACCATGCTGTTCAAAGATTTCTTGATTTTTCTTATTTTGAAAGAATATACAGGAAGCTTTTTTTAGGGAAAGCTTATACAAAAGAACTACTATCTTTTGAACCATGCCACCGTTTTCAAATACCGAGCCAAGTCCTGTAATATTCGCAATATACGGAATTCGTTTCAATCTACAGCACAGATTACCATAAATATTTGGTTTAATCGTATAAGTCAGAACTACATCTGGCTTTATGTTACGAATGAGTTGCCAATAAGCCAAAAACAAGCCCATATCCTTAATGGGATTCACTCCACGTCTATCAATTGGAGTACGATGTACCTGACATCCCTCTATAGCAAGCTGTGGTACTTTCTCCGCATCCGGAAGACTTACATGTACCTCATAGCTCTCTAACAGCTTCAACAACAATTCATTTCTAAAATCATATAATCCGCTTGCTGAATTTGCAAGGATTAATACCTTTTTCATACGTTTGCCTTTCCGTCTATGGATGCTCTACGCAATCAACAATCATAATTTCATTATACTTCATCATGACCTTATTCACTGCGTAGCAGCCAACTTGTTTCCGATTTGTAACTCCCGCAAGGTTGTTCTTTATCAGAGTCATATGGTCTGCCCCACATTCATATGCATGTGGATAGCCACCTCCAAATCTAGGATTTACCTCCGAAAAATAATAAACCCCATCTCGTTCAAAAATATCAATATCAATCTGTCCACGAAAACCATTTTCTTGCACAAACTTCTCTATTTCCATAAAAAGTTTTTCATCACGGAAAGAAATTGCCTTATCTGTTTCTCCTGCACGCATAACCAGCTTCTTCTTGGTAAAAATGGAAACGATCTCGTTACTAATCAAGTCAATATACACATCTGCACCGATTTCCTGTCCAGTCATAAATTCCTGAATCATCATTTGTTCGCCATGAGAAAACAGTAATTCCACCGTTTCCTTGTCTTCTGCCTTAGAAATATGCAAACTTGCACTTCCCTTCATTGGCTTCACAAACACCGGAAAAGAAACTTCTCCCTTATCTAAATCCTCATAGAAAGACTCCAAAGTAATATATGACTTTGCACATGCATAACCATGCTCTTTCATCCAGCAATACATTTCCCACTTATTCAGTGTTCTCTCACACAGTTCATAAGAGGATTCAATCACTGTGACACCGAGCTTTTGAAAATCCTCTTCATGCTTTGCAATCAGGGAAAGCTCCGGATCAATCAAAGACAACACTCCTGTGATATTTTCCTTACGACAAATATCAAAAATATTATCGATATATCCTGGTTCTGTGATTCTCGGTACAATATAATGAACATCAGCTTCATACAATGCTGGTGCATAAGGACTACAATCCGTACAGATTACCTTTCCTTCGCCTCCGAATGCTTTTTTAAAGTACTGTACTACCTTATCTCTTGTACCACAGCTTAAAATCAACAGATTCATACTTTACCTCTTCTTTCATAATTCTCTTCCTGCCCTTCTTTGTGTTGGTGGGCAGCTTCCAGCTTTGCTTTTCTAATCTCCGCAAAGTTTCCTTCTACTTGATTGGTATCTACCTCAATGTTTTCACGCACGAATACCTTCATTATCGTGAGAAAGAAAATTCTTACATCCATTGCAAAAGTCAGGTTTCTGACATATTCTACATCAGTCGCAAACCGTTTATCCCAGTCAAGGAGGTTTCTCCCACTGACTTGTGCCAATCCGGTAAGTCCCGGTCTGACTGTATGACGCAGCTTCTCTTCCTCTGTGTAATAAGGTAAATAACTTACAAGCAATGGTCTTGGTCCGATAATACTCATATCGCCTTTTAAAATATTCCACAACTCCGGCAATTCATCAAGACTTGTTGCACGAAGCATTCTTCCAAACTTTGTGAGTCTCACTGCATCCGGTAACAATTCCCCGTTCTCATCCCTCTCATCTGTCATCGTACGGAACTTGCATAGTTTAAAAATCTCCTCATTATATCCCGGTCTTTGCTGATGAAAGATAATAGGTGAGCCAAGCTTACAGCGCACTAAAATCGCCACAATGAGCAAAACCGGACTTAATACAACAAGTGCTGTCAGTGAAATCACAATATCTAACAATCTCTTTATATATTTACGATACATAGGTTGCCCTATCCCTTCTCCTACGCAAAAAGCTTACGAACTGTCTGAATAATCAATTCCATATCCTCTGGTGTATTCTTGATATCACTTGGCATACACACACCTCTGTTAAAGATGTCTTCACCCACGCTGATCCCTTCATCATTGTGGTTAAAAAAATCACAATCTGCAAATACCGGCTGCAGATTCATTGGCTTCCAGATTGGTCTGGACTCAATATTCTCTGTTTCCAAAGCATCCATAATCTGATTTGGTGTTACCTTACAACCTTCCTTTAACAGAATACAGCTTAACCAGTTATTGGCATCACCATCCGGATTCATCGGATTCATGGAAATATCCTCCATATCTGCAAAAGCATCCGCATACTGCTTATAAATCGCATTCTTTATACTCTTATGCTCCTCTATATGTAAGAGCTGTCCTCGTCCAATACCTGCAACAACATTACTCATTCGGTAGTTATAACCTATTTTAGAATGCTGATAATGTCTTGCTACGTCTCTTGCCTGTGTTGCAAGGTTTGTTGCTTCCTTGGTCAACGCCTCTTCCTTAGACACCATCATGCCACCACCTGAGGTTGTGATAATCTTATTCCCATTAAAGGAATAGATACCGATACGTCCAAAGGTACCTGTCATCTTTCCTTTATAGGTAGAGCCTAAGGATTCTGCCGCATCCTCAATCAACGGTACATTATGCTCTGCACAGATTTCCATAATTTCATCTAACTTAGCTGGTGTTCCGTACAAATGAACCAGAATCACTGCCTTTGGATTTGGATACTTCTCAAAGGCTTTTCTTAATGCCTTTGGAGACATATTCCAGGTATCCGGCTCTGAATCAATAAACACCGGCTTTGCTTTTTCATAGCAAATAGGATTACAGGTAGCAGAAAAAGTAAGAGACGATACAAACACCACATCATCCTGTTTAATACCCAAAAGCTTAATTGCTAAATGAATCGCTGCTGTACCGGCACTTAATGCCGCCGCATATCCGCTTCCGGTATAAGCTGCCATTTCTTCTTCAAACTTTGTTACATTTGGTCCAAGTGGTGCTACCCAGTTCGTATCAAATGCTTCCTGCACAAACCTCTGCTCTTCTCCGTGCATTGTCGGGCATGATAAATAAATTCTCTTCTTCTGCTCTGCCATTGCTGTTTCCCTCCATTTACATTGATTTCTTACGTGGCACATACGTCGGAACAATTTCCTTTATCAGTGGTCTGACATCGGAACATTCCTTTTCTACTTCCTTTTTCAGCTCATTGAGCTGTACAAAAAACTTTATTTCATCAAATACAATCGGTTTTCCAATATGAATCAGTTTATTCTCTGTATCTGTAAGCCCTTCTTCATTCATGAGAAGCTCTTCATATAGTTTTTCTCCGGGACGAAGTCCTGTGAATTCAATCTTAATATCTTCATCTACCTTATAGCCTGACAAACGAATTAAGTTCTTAGCCAAATCAAGGATTCTGACCGGTTCACCCATATCAAGAACAAAAATCTCACCCCCCTTAGCGTAAACTCCTGCCTGAAGTACAAGAGATACCGCTTCTGGAATGGTCATAAAATAACGAATAATGTCAGGATGTGTAACCGTTACCGGCCCTCCTTCTAAAATCTGCCTCTTAAATAAAGGAATGACGCTTCCATTACTACCAAGTACATTACCGAAGCGCACTGCCACAAACTCCGTATCATAATGTCTATTATATGTCTGAATAATCATTTCACAGATACGTTTGGAGGCTCCCATAATATTGGTAGGATTTACCGCCTTATCTGTTGA
>JAXJRB010000019.1:0-2769 GCA_036310845.1 Lachnospiraceae bacterium
AATGGAAATATTGCAGTAGATTTTAAGACAGGGAAAGTAAAACTGCCAAAGCTAAAAGAAGTGAGAACAAAACCACATAGAAATTTCAGTGGTCAGATAAAATCAGCCACAGTTAGCCAAGTGCCAAGTGGGAAATATTATGTGTCAATATTGGTAGAAACAGAGCATGAAGAAATTCTGCACACAGAGCAAAATGTTGGTCTGGATTTAGGAATAAAGGAATTGTGTATCACATCAGACGGAAGAAAATACGAGAATCCAAAGACAATAAAAAAATATGAGCGAAAACTGACAAGATTACAGAGACAATTAGCCCACAAAGAAAAAAGAAGTAATAATTACTATAAAGTAAAGAAAAAGATGGCATTATGCCATGAGAAAACAATGTTAACAACTTAGTAGTGGTACGGCATCAATGTGAATATATGGCAATGAACCAATAACAATAGAATTCTATTGATGCAAAATCGACTGAAAAAAGGGCAGACTTCCCCCTTGGTTCTCTTAACAACATTTTTTTAAATATAGAATTTGTATTTCAGGAAATACCTTAGGGCATCACCGCCTTTCATAAAAGATGTTAGTGCGTTGTCTTATTATTGTAATGATGTTTTACTTTTCTTGGAACAGTGCGGGGACTTGACACTCCACTGCCTTTTTTGTCCTGCACCCTGTGTGATATGGCAAAATCAAATATACTGAGAATAATATCAAACTTTTGTGTAAGTGTGTCAGCATCCATATATTCCCCGAAATGACGGCTGAGATATCCGATAAGCTCATTCATGTTCGTCATATATTTGTTCTTGTTTCCTTTCTGGTTTATGGTGCTGTCAATAATGCCGTCTGTCTCACGCTTTATGGCGAGAGACAGATTTGCAAGCAGCATGGATATCCAGAATTCCTGAAGGATGGAGTTTTCAGAGTAGCCACGAAAATTGATTAGTCCTATTTTTTCTTTGATAAGTTTGTAATTTTCCTCCACAGGCCATCTTAAGAAGTAACACTGGCGGAAATTTTCCTTATCAAGTTCAAAATCATTTGTTATAAGGGTTTCAAGTATCCCGCTTGGAAGATAGAACTTAATGACACGAATCTTTCTGCCATCAAGGATAAGGATGCTGTCGCTTATTCCGTTTTGCTCCAGTGGAGCAGGGACAGCATCAATATCCGTATTGAATTTGGTTCTCAGCCGGAACAGATAGCTTGCATGTATTGTATCTTCAATATAAGATATTAAATTTTTTGAAGCATATCCCCTGTCAAAGACAAACATGGTGTATAATAGGTTTGTCCGTGCTTTGCTTTTTATGTTTTCCATGTGGCGTATGGCAAGGGTACGTTCATCGACGCTTATGGGTTCAAGCTGAGCATCGAGGACACGGTTATTCAGTACGTCAAAAGCAACACTGGCTATGGCAGTGGGAGAGCTTGAACCTCTCCCACTGCTTCCATATTTTTCAAGAAGTGCTTTGCGGTTAGGAAGAGGGATTTTTGACCCGTCAATGGCTATGATCTGCCTTCCCCATACACCCATAAACCGGGCATGGAAGTCGAGAGACTCCCTGCAGCAGAGGAAGTCAAGTATACGTTCAAAGCATTCTTTAAAAATACAATGGCTTATGCCCGAACGAGCCTTGCTGAAAGCCTGCTGGGAGCATTTAACGGTATCAGAAAGTGGTGCTCCTGACATTAGACGGAGTTCATTGAAAAACTCATCAAGTGATGCAGAGATGGTTTTCTTGACATTTTTCAATAAAAGCTTGATCAATGTCCAGTAGGGAAGCTTTCCACAGTTGCGGGTAAATGCCCCTTTTCTGTTCCTTGACCTGTCAAGGGCTTCGGGGTCAAGCAATGTGTTACAGATGATATCAGCTAAGATTTGAATTAATTTCATATGATGCAGCTCCTTTCAAAAAAACAATATAATCAAGGGCTGCGCCGCAAATTTTGGCTGATTTGTCAATAGTAAATATTCCGGTATTTGTATTTGAATTTTGTGCAATATTTTAAATGTGTGCAAATTTAGTGTAATGAGAACGGCACGGGAAATCCCGTGCCGATAATAGTAATTGATATAAAGTTTTTAAGTTCTAACCACTATATGTTGTGGTTGTTTAAGTTAGGTTGTTAACATTGTATAGATATGGGGTACATCACAGAAGAACAGATGCTTCAGGCATTGCAGCATCAGCTTGGATATGAAATTATAGACCTTGCAACAGTTCGTATATCTGAGGAAGTAACAAAGATAACAGACGAGGGTATTCTTAGAAAATACAGTCTTATTCCATTTGGCTTCAGTGAGAAAAATGGAAATATACTTAAGGTTGCGATGAGTGACCCGCTTGATATCAGAGCTATAGATGATATATCCATACTTACAGGATTTCAGCCTGAGATATATATTACAACCAGAAAAGGCGTAAATGCTGCCATAGACAGATATTATGGTAATGCTGAAGCACTTAAGGTTGCTGAGCAGTTTGCAAAAGAAAGAGGAGAGACTGTAAAGAAGAAAGAGGAGGATGCTTCCCAGAATGCACTTGAACAGGCTCCGATAGTAAAGCTGGTGCGTCAGATTATTGAGCAGGCAGTCCATAAAAGAACGAGTGATATACATATAGAGCCAATGGAAAACCAGCTTCGTATCAGATTCCGCGTTGACGGTGTATTACAACAGGAAATGATACATGATATCTCGCTTCATTCGGCGATGATAGCCAGAATCAAGATAATAAGCGGACTTGATATATCAGAGAAGAGAAA
>JAXJRB010000020.1:0-44700 GCA_036310845.1 Lachnospiraceae bacterium
GTTATCGAAGTACTTGCTACAAACGGTGATACACACCTTGGTGGTGATGACTTTGATAACAAGCTTATCGACTGGATGAACGATGAGTTCAAGAAGCAGGAAGGCATTGACTTATCAGGCGATAAGATGGCTATGCAGAGATTAAAGGAAGCAGCAGAAAAGGCTAAGAAGGAGCTTTCAAGTGCTACTACTACAAATATTAACTTACCATTCATCACAGCAACAGCAGAAGGTCCTAAGCACTTTGATATGAACCTTACAAGAGCTAAGTTTGATGAATTAACACATGATCTTGTTGAGAGAACAGCAATCCCAGTTCAGAACGCATTAAAGGATGCAGGTCTTACAGCAAGCGAAATCGGTCAGGTATTATTAGTAGGTGGTTCTACAAGAATCCCTGCTGTTCAGGATAAGGTTAAGCAGTTAACAGGAAAAGAGCCAAGCAAGACTCTTAATCCGGATGAATGTGTTGCTATCGGTGCTTCTATCCAGGGTGGTAAGCTCGCTGGTGATGCAGGTGCAGGTGAAATCCTTCTTCTTGACGTAACACCATTATCACTTTCTATCGAAACAATGGGTGGTGTTGCTACAAGATTAATCGAAAGAAATACAACAATCCCAACCAAGAAGAGCCAGATCTTCTCTACAGCAGCTGATAATCAGACAGCCGTTGATATCAACGTTGTACAGGGTGAAAGACAGTTTGCTAGAGATAACAAGTCTCTCGGACAGTTCAGATTAGATGGTATTCCACCAGCAAGACGTGGTGTTCCACAGATCGAAGTTACTTTCGATATCGACGCAAATGGTATTGTAAACGTATCTGCTAAGGATTTGGGAACAGGTAAGGAGCAGCATATCACAATTACAGCTGGTTCTAACATGTCTGACGCTGATATCGAGAAGGCAGTTAAGGAAGCTGCTGAGTATGAAGCACAGGATAAGAAGAGAAAGGAAGCAATCGATGCTAGAAACGATGCTGATTCCTTCGTATTCCAGACAGAAAAGGCTTTAAATGAAGTAGGTGACAAGATTGATGCATCTGAAAAGGCAGCTTTAGAGGCAGATGTAAATGACCTTAAGGCATTCCTTGAAAGCACAAAGGATGCTGAGATGACAGATGATCAGGTTGCTGAATTAAAGAGCAAGCAGGAAGCATTAATGACAAAGGCTCAGAATCTTTTCACAAAGATGTATGAGAATATGCAGGGGGCTGCTGGTGCTGATATGGGCGACATGGGTAACATGGGTGGAGCTCAGACACAGGATGCCGGTGCAGCTGATGATGTAGTAGATGGAGATTACCGCGAGGTATAAAACACATAAAGAAATTCTAGGGCACGAAAATACCGTGCCCAAGAACTTCTATGTTATGTGTCGTGAAAAGAAATTCTAATGACGTTGCGCGAGAGCACGCAACGCCAAGAATTTCTAAGTTTCACGCAGGAGAAATGCCAAGTATGGCATTTCTCCGCATAAATGAAAGTACCTGAAGGCATAAAATGTCTTTAGGTATTTTGCAGTTAGTAAAATAGATGCTATTCAAAACAGGTTGAAGCATTTACTGCTGAGACCGTAAGAAAGTGTAGTGCAGTTAGGCATTTGCCCCATCGCAAAGCGATTTGAAATGGGCAAACGCTCATAACTATGAAGGCACTGAATAGTTATGAAAGGTAAGATAGAGATGGCAGAGCAGAAGAGAGATTATTATGAGGTGTTAGGTGTCGAGAGAGGCGCTGATGATGCCAGTATTAAAAAAGCATATAGACAGCTTGCCAAGAAGTACCATCCAGATATGAATCCGGGAGATGTAGAAGCGGAGAAGAGATTCAAAGAAGCTTCCGAGGCGTATGCAATATTAAGCGACCCGGATAAGAGACGTCAGTACGACCAGTTTGGTCATTCCGCATTCGAAGGAGGCGGAGCCGGCGGTGGATTTGGTGGCTTTGATTTTAGCGGTGCAGACTTCTCTGATATTTTTGGAGATATCTTTGGTGATTTCTTTGGCGGTGGCAGAAGCTCTAGAAACAGCAATGGTCCAATGAAGGGGGCAAATTTACGTACCAGCGTACGCATTTCCTTTGAAGATGCCGTATTTGGTGTGGAGAAAGAGCTTGATCTGAATTTGAAAGATACATGTAAGTGCTGTAATGGAACTGGTGCAAAACCGGGAACTTCTCCTGAGACCTGTAGCCGTTGTGGTGGACGTGGTCAGGTAGTAACACAGCATTCCACACCATTTGGAACCTTCCGTAATTCACAGGTATGTCCTGATTGTGGTGGTTCTGGTAAGACAATCAAAGAGAAATGTCCGGATTGTCATGGAAGTGGATACATCTCATCCAGAAAGAAGATTCAGGTATCGATTCCGGCAGGTATCGACAATGGTCAGAGCGTGCGCTTAAGAGATAAGGGTGAGCCAGGTGTAAATGGCGGACCAAGAGGAGATTTACTCGTAGAGGTTGTGGTAGACAGACATCCTATTTTCCAGAGACAGGATATGAATATCTTCTCTACCGTACCAATTTCTTATGCAATTGCTGCTCTTGGCGGTGAGATTCTGATTGATACCGTAGATGGTAAGGTTGTATATGATGTTAAGGCAGGAACACAGACAGATACTCGTGTCAGACTGCGTGGTAAGGGTGTTCCATCCTTAAGAAATAAGGATATCCGTGGTGACCATTATGTTACCTTGGTTGTACAGGTTCCGGATAAGCTTTCAAATGAAGCAAAAGAATTGCTCAGAAAGTTTGATCAGGAAACAGGTAATTCTCTTGAAGCTGTCAAGAATATGGAAAATAAGAATTCCGGCAGCGATGACAAGAAGGATAAGAAGAGAAAGTTTTTTAAATAGAAAGAGTGCAAGCTACTACTTAGCTTGCACTTTTTACAGTATAACGATATGATAGAATAAGTAATAAAGTATTAAAATAGATTATGTATATTTAAAAGAAGGGGTTTTAAGAGGGGATTTAACCCGATAGGGGAGGAATAAATAAAATGAGAGTATTTTTAACAAGCAGTCCGGCAGGAAATTATTTTACTTCCGATGGGAAGAGAGCAGCATGTAAGCTTGATGAGAGTAATGCTTTTGTAGAGGAATTGAAGAAGTGCTGGAAAGAGAATGCAAGGTGTCTTATGATTAGTGCGGCACCGGATGAATATGAGATGAATGACAGTATTCGAGATATATTTTTGCAGGCATTTCCAATGAGTGGACTCTCCGTGTCAGAGATGATGGTTTGGGATCATAGAAATAACGAGCAAGAGGAAGACTATCTTGCACAGTTTGATATGTTATTGCTTTCTGGTGGACATGTGCCAACACAAAATGCCTTTTTTAAGGAGATTGAGCTACGAGACAGAATAGCTGACTATGATGGAATCGTGATTGGCATTAGTGCAGGAACGATGAATTGTGCGGATTTGGTTTATGCTATGCCAGAGCTTGAAGGGGAAGCGTTAGACAAGATATATCGTCGTTTTGTTTTGGGACTCGGATTGACGGATATTATGGTAATACCACATTATCAGTATTTAAAAGGTGCTATGCTTGATGGCATGAACATCATCGAGGATATTGCCTTTGCAGACAGTATGGGAAGAAGCTTCTATGCACTTCCGGATGGAAGTTATATTGAGATAACAGATGATAAAACAATGCTTTTTGGTGAGGCATATTTGATTCGGGACGGTAAGCTGACAAAGATATGTGAGAATGATGAAAGTCTTGATATTTCAAGAGAAGAAGATTTGGAGAAGCTTATTCTTTTGAAACGCTGTAAGGATGTTTAAAGGCGTGTAAGGAAATAGTGTAAGAAATACTGGTGTAATTAGAAAAGATAGTTACACATGAGTAAGATAACATAGATAAGAAAAGAGGTAAGAAAAATATGAAGTGGACAAAATTTATGGTAAAAACAATTACAGATGCAGAGGATATTATTATCAGTACGCTGTATGATATCGGATTAGAGGGTGCGCAGATTGAGGATAAGATTCCTCTCACACCATTAGAAAAAGAGCAGATGTTTGTAGATATTTTGCCGGATGGACCAGAGGATGATGGCATTGCATATCTTAGCTTTTTTGTAGAAGAAAAGGAAGATGGCACTTTGGAGCTTATGGGCGAAGAAATAAGCGTAGATGAGATAGTTGAGAAGATTAAGAGTGAATTAGAAGACCTTCGTTGCTTTATGGAGATTGGTGAAGGAACGGTTATGGTATCAGAGACAGAGGATATTGACTGGATTAATAACTGGAAGCAGTATTTCCATCAGTTCTATATTGATGACCTTCTTGTCATTCCATCATGGGAAGAGGTAAAGGAAGAAGATAAGGATAAGATGATTCTTCATATTGATCCGGGTACTGCATTTGGAACAGGTATGCATGAGACCACACAGCTTTGCATTAGACAGCTCAAAAAGTATATTACACCGGAGACAGAGCTTCTTGATGTTGGAACAGGAAGTGGTATCTTGGCAATTATTTCTCTTATGTATGGTATTAATCATGCCGTTGGAACGGACCTTGATCCATGTGCAGTAGAAGCAGTGCGTGAAAATATGGAAGTAAACCATATTAATCCGGAAGCTTTTGATATGATGATTGGAAATATTATTACAGATAAGGCTGTTCAGGATAAGGTTGGTTATGAAAAATATGACATAGTTGTCGCAAATATTCTTGCTGATGTCCTTGTTCCATTGACTCCTGTCATTGTAAATCAGATGAAAAAGGGTGGAATCTATATTACATCCGGTATCATCGACAATAAGGAACAGACCGTTGTTGAGGCAGTAAAGGCAGCCGGACTTGAGGTGTTAGAGGTTACTTATCAGGGAGAATGGGTAAGCGTTACAGCAAAGAAGCAGTAATTTCTTGAGAAATGGAAAGGACCAAAAATGTATCATTTTTTCGTAGAGCCTTCTCAAATTGGAGAAAAGGATATTGTTATTACAGGAGCAGATGTGAATCACATTAAAAATGTGATTCGTTTAAAGCCGGGAGATGAGATTAGTGTCAGCAATGGTGTGGATGGTAGAGATTATCGTTGTGGCATTGTAGCGATAACAGAAGATGAAGTGCAGTGTGAGCTACGTTTTATCAAAGAGGATGGCGTAGAGCTTCCGGCTAAGGTATATCTGTTTCAAGGGTTGCCAAAGGGTGACAAGATGGAACTGATTATTCAGAAGATGGTAGAGCTTGGTGTATATGAGATTATTCCGGTAGCTATGCAGCGTTGCGTTGTAAAGCTTGATGATAAAAAGGCAAAATCAAAGCTTGCAAGATGGCAGGGAATTGCAGAAGCGGCTGCCAAGCAGAGTAAGCGAGGGATTGTACCTCAGATTCATTCTGTTATGAGCTACAAGGAAGCACTTGCGTATGCTGCTGACATGGATTGCAGATTAGTTCCATATGAAATGGAAGAAAGTCTTGATGGCGCTTCTGGTATGGCAGGTACAAAGAAGTTGATAGAAGCAATTAAACCGGGACAGTCGGTTGCCATTTTTATCGGACCTGAAGGTGGTTTTGATGACAGTGAGATACAGAGTGCCATTTCACAGGGGATGAAACCGATAACGCTTGGAAAGCGAATTCTTCGAACAGAAACAGCCGGGATGACTGCAATGGCGTGGATTATGTATCAACTGGAAGAATAAATAAAGTAAAAAAGAAAAATTCTATCGCTGAAAGCGATTTCAAATGGATTTTTGCATTGTAATTATGAATGCATCAAATAATTGCGAAAAATTAAATAAAACATACAAATATACAGAAAATAATAGCCAATTTTTTCCTGATGTGATAAAGTTATAAGTAGAATGGTAAAAGAAGACGGAATTATATAACATTTCATGAAGGAAAGGATGGAAGTTTGTATGGAATACAAAGAAGAAGTGTTCAAAAAGAGTGCGAATCGCAAAGCAGCGATTGTGTGGCTTGTGGTGAACGTGTTATTAACCATTTCTACAATTATTGAACTGTCAATAGGATTACATACACCACGTTACATTTTTATATTTTTCCCAACCTGTTGGGTTCCATATTTGATTGGTGTCATTTATCTACGTGTGAAAGGAATGGCGGCTGATAATTACAAATATGTAGTAGCAATATGTTATGGAATATTTTACTATATTACCATATCAACATCTGATAGTAATATCGCGTTTGCTTACATTTTTCCACTTACCAGTATTGTGATTTTGTATAAAGATAAGAAATATATGTTAAAATGCGCCATTGGTAACGTAATCTTTTTACTTACTGCTATTTACTATCACTATTTTGGTCAAGGGTTAAATTCACCATTGCAAGTTAAAGATTATATATGGCAGCTTATTTGTATTGTACTTTGTTATGTATGCTTTATTGTTGCAATTGATCATATGAACAAATCCGATGGTGCGTACGCGGATTCTATCAAGGAAAATCTAGAAAGAGTAGTAGATACGATTAGTAAAGTTAAGATAGCAAGTAATGCAGTAGTTGATGGTGTTACTGTTGTTCGCGAACTTGCAGATGAGAATAAAGAAGGTGCTGGAAATGTTGTTAACAGCATGAATGAGTTGTCAAATAATAATTCGGTACTATATGATAAGACAATGTCTTCGATGAGTATGACGACGGGCATCAATACGCAGGTTGAAAATGTAGCCAATTTAGTGGAAGAAATGTTACATCTAGTACAGGAATCGGTGTCCCATGCACAGCAAAGCTCTAAGGAATTGGAAGGCGTGGTAGAATCAACCAGTACTATGGCAACATTGTCTGCAGAGGTGGATAGAATCTTAGGAGAATTCAAAAAAGAATTCGGAATGGTTAAGGAGGAAACCGGAACCATTGATGGGATTGCGTCACAGACAAATCTGCTTGCTTTAAATGCTTCCATTGAGGCTGCGAGAGCGGGAGAGGCTGGGAAAGGTTTTGCTGTTGTGGCAGATGAAATACGTAATCTGAGCGATGGAACACAAAAGTCATCCAGTCGTATTATGGATGCTTTAAAACGTTTGGAGGACACTTCAGATGAAATGACAAAGTCGATTACAAAGACGTTAGACTTGATTCAGGAAACGGCTGATAAGGTTGGTCAGGTAAGTGATAGTGTAAATACGATTACAGAAGATGCGACGCAGATGGGTAATCACATTAATGTTATTGATTCTGCCATGAGAGATGTGGAAAGTTCTAATCAGAACATGGTAGACAATATGCAACAGATTTGTGATGTTATGCAGGTAGTGAACCAATGCGTTAATAAAGCAGATAGTACAACAAAGACTATGCTTAGCAAATATGAAGAAACAGCAAATAACGTCAATAAGATTGAGACAGTTGTAGGGAAACTGGTAGAAGAACTTGGAGAAGGTGGCTTTATGGGTGTACACGATGTGAAGTTGGGTATGAAAGCAAACATTCTTCGTTCTGATGGTTCTACGCATGGTAAAATATATAAGGGCGAAATTCGTGAGCAGATGGAAAAGAGCTTGGTGGTTTATGTGGAGGAAGACGAAAAACCGGTACAGATAGAGACTGAGGGATTGAAATTCCTGTTACAAATAGCAGTAGATAGTGTGCTGTATGAGTGGGGTGAGATAAGCTTACAGGTTGCAAAGGATAAGGGAATCGGGTGTTATGTGGTAGAAACAGAGTCGACACCGGTTGTTAAGAATCGTAGAAAATATCCAAGAATGCCTGTTACAGACAGTTGTAGAATAGAATTACAATCATCGAAAGAAACTTTTGCGGGTAATATGCTAAATATTAGCGCGAATGGATTTGCTTTTTCGGTAAAGGACCCAAGATTTGTTGATCTTGTGGGAAGCAAAATAAATGTTTCGGTTCCTAGCTTTGTGATTCCGGAGGCAAGAAAAATAGAAGGATGTATTATCCGTTGTTCTCAAAATGGTGGAGAATATATTATCGGATGTCGTATGCCAAGAGATATTGAGGAAGTTGCAGATTATGTAAATAGACATATATAGAAAAAGATAAAAAGGGGCTGGTTTTCAAGAAAATAAGGAAAACCAGCCTTGTTTTTTCGATTTTGATTGCGGTATAGAATTCGTTCTGCTATGATGTTATACGGTGTATTATATGTAATCACATTTTGCTCTTTTGAACAGATGTTGCACCAAATGCAAAAAATGGCATATTTTAGTATTAAGAATCAAGTAATAATATAACAAAGTTATATTATAATGTGCTTATTCCAATAGGCTTAGGGAATCAGATACGTTAACAGAGCTTGTGGAAAGGTAAGGAATATTATATGGAAGTTTATTTTGATAATTCGGCAACTACCCGTTGTTTGCCAAATGTAGCAGCACTTATGACAAAAATTATGTGCGAAGACTATGGAAACCCGTCGAGCATGCATAGAAAAGGCGTAGAAAGTGAGCAATATATTCGTCATGCAAAAGAAATTATTGCAAGAACGTTGAAGGTGCAGGAAAAAGAGATTCTATTTACCTCAGGTGGAACAGAATCAGATAATCTTGCGTTGATTGGTACTGCGTTTGCTAATTTTCGATCAGGCAATCATATTATTACAACCCAAATTGAACATCCGGCTATTTTGGAGACCTGTGCATATCTGAAAACACAAGGGTTTGAGGTTACGTATCTCCCTGTAGATTCCAATGGTGTTATCAGTCTGGTGGATTTGGAAAAAGCAATGACGAGTCAAACGATACTCGTTTCCATTATGCATACTAATAATGAAATTGGTTCTGTGCAGCCAATTGCAGAAGCAGGTGCGTTGATTAAGCGTATCAATCCCAATACCGTATTTCATGTTGATGCGGTTCAGGGGTTTGGAAAGTTTCGTATTTATCCTAAGAAGATGAATGTTGATTTGCTGTCTGTTAGTGCTCATAAGATTCATGGACCAAAGGGTGTAGGTTTTCTTTACATGAATGAAAAAGTTAAAGTAAAGCCGATTATGCATGGCGGTGGACAACAAAAAGGCATGCGTTCGGGAACCGATAATGTTCCTGGAATAGCAGGTATGGCACTTGCTGTGGAAGAAATCTATAAAGATTTTGAGGAAAAAACGGAATACCTTTATAACATCAAGGAGAGATTCATTAAAGGGTTGGAACACTTAGAAGATGTGAAGGTGAATGGCCTGACGGGAAAAGACAGTGCACCACATGTGGTAAGTGTTTCTATTGGAGGAATTCGAAGCGAAGTTATGCTTCATGCATTAGAGGATAGAGGAGTCTATGTATCAGCTGGAAGTGCTTGTGCTTCTAATAAGCCGGCAACTTCAGCAACGTTGAAAGCAATTGGAGTAGAGAAACAGTATTTAGATTCTACGCTTAGGTTCAGTTTTAGTGTATTGACGACAGAAGAAGAAGTAGATTACACTTTACAACAGATGTATGATATCATACCTATGCTTCGACGTTATACAAGACGCTAAAGGAAAGCGATCATATCAGATATAATAGTGGAGGATAATAATGTACAAATCATTTTTGATAAAATACGCAGAAATTGGCGTGAAAGGAAAAAACAGATATATTTTTGAAGACAGATTGTGTGAGCAGATTCGTTATGCATTAGAGCGTTGTGAGGGTGAGTTTGAGGTGACCAAGACACAGGGAAGAATCTATGTAAATGCATTGACAGAATATGATTTTGATGAAACAGTTGAAAATTTGAAAACCGTATTTGGTATCTGGGGTATCTGTCCGGTTGTAAAGCTCGAAGATGAAGGGTTTGAAAAGCTTGCTGAAGATGTAAAAGCTTATGTTGACAGGGTATATCCGGATAAGAATTTTACATTTAAGGTTGATACCAGAAGAGCAAGAAAGAACTACCCGAAGGAATCCATGGAAGTAAATGCAGATATTGGAGCAGTGTTATTAAATGCATTTCCTGAAATGAAGGTTGATGTACGTAAGCCGGATGTTATGCTTCATATTGAGATTAGAGAGATGATTTATCTTTATTCAACAGTAATTCCTGGACCTGGTGGACTTCCAATCGGTACAAATGGAAAGGGAACCTTGTTGTTATCCGGTGGAATTGATTCTCCTGTTGCAGGTTATATGATTGCAAAACGTGGTGTTAAGCTGGATGCAGTATATTTCCATGCACCGCCATATACGAGTGACAGAGCAAAGCAGAAGGTTGTTGATCTTGCAAAGTTAGTATCACGTTATAGTGGACCAATTGATTTACATGTAATAAACTTTACAGATATTCAGTTATATATTTATGAAAAGTGTCCACATGATGAGTTGACCATTATTATGAGAAGATATATGATGCGTATCGCACAGCATATAGCGCAAGAATCAGGGTCTTTAGGTTTGATAACAGGTGAAAGCATTGGTCAGGTAGCATCACAGACTATGCAATCTTTGATGGCAACAAATGATGTATGTACCATACCTGTATACAGACCATTGATTGGCTTTGATAAAGAGGATATAGTGGATGTTTCTAAAAAGATTAATACCTATGAGACATCAATACTTCCGTTTGAGGATTGCTGTACGATTTTCGTGGCAAAGCATCCGGTTACTAAGCCGAATCTCAAGGTAATCAGAATACATGAACAAAATCTTGAAGAAAATATTGATGCATTAGTACAAAAAGCGTTAGAAACAGATGAAGTGATTCATGTTAGCTGGAATGATTAAGAAGGATATAAATATAGTGTGTAATAGTGATTTATTATCGCATAAAAAACGAGCAGGCGAAAAACCTGCTCGTACTTTCATTCTTTTTTAAGTGAAAAATATAGGATAAACCTATATTTTCATTAAGGCAATTAGATTAAGTATGCTTTAATAACATTCATAACTTCTTCCGTGTTGCCGCCTTCTGAATGGATATTTAAGTCGATTGGCTTAGATAAGTCTAAGCTGAAAATACCCATAATAGATTTTGCATCGATAACATATCTTCCAGATACAAGATCGAAATCATAATCGAACTTTGTAATATCATTAACGAAAGACTTTACTTTATCGATAGAGTTTAAAGAAATCTGAACAGTCTTCATATTGACTACCTCCTTATAAATATACCTTCTTCATTAATAATAAAGGGAAACTATGGAAAAGTCAACCGAAGATAAGAAACAGTTGTCATAAATATGAACGAAAAAAGTAGAAAAAAGTGTACATGTTGTCATTGCTGATACAAATGTCACAATAAGACATAGAAAGGAATGTGAAAATGAAAACAGTAGCGTTTCATAATCTTGGCTGTAAGGTGAATTCCTATGAGATGGATGCTATGTTACAGGAGCTGAGAAAACATGGCTATGAGATTGTAGCCTTTGAGGAGAAGGCTGATATTTATATTGTTAATACTTGTACCGTTACCAATATGGCTGACAGAAAGAGCAGGCAGATGCTTCATAAGGCAAAAAAGACCAATCCTGAAGCGATTGTGGTAGCGGTTGGCTGTTATGTACAATCAGATACAGAAGGCGTGCGTGCGGATGCTGCGGTTGACCTCATGATTGGAAATAACAAGAAAAAAGATTTGGTTGCGATTCTAGAAAACTATATGAATGGAATAGAGGAAGAAAGCGTCATTGACATAAATCACACAGATGAGTATGAAGAAATGCGTTTGACAGGAACACAGGAGCATACCAGAGCCTATATTAAGATTCAAGATGGTTGCAATCAGTTTTGCTCTTACTGCATGATTCCTTATGCGAGGGGAAGAGTCAGAAGTCGTAGAAAAGAAGACATTTTAGAAGAAATTAAGGGACTGGTACAAGCAGGATATCAGGAATTTGTTTTGACAGGTATTCATATTAGTTCTTATGGGGTAGATTTAAAGAAAGCAGGAACTTCAGAAGATGATTTATTGTCACTGATGCAGGCAATCGACAAGATAGCTGGTGTCAAAAGATTGCGTCTTGGTTCTTTGGAGCCTCGTATCATAACGGAAGAGTTTGCGAAAGGAATAAGTGCATTAGAACATATTTGTCCACATTTTCATTTATCTTTACAGAGCGGCTGTGAAGAAACATTAAAACGAATGAATCGCCATTATACTCCAGAGCAGTTTTATGCAGGAGTAGAGCTTTTGAGGAAAACCTTCGAACATCCAGCGATTACAACAGATGTTATCGTGGGATTTCCAGGAGAGACAGCGGAAGAATTTGAGACAACTAGAGCCTTTTTGGAAAAAGTCAAATTTTATGAGATGCATGTTTTTAAGTATTCAAAACGAAAAGGAACGCGTGCGGCTGTGATGGAGAATCAGATACCAGAACCTGTAAAAACACAGCGTAGTAATGTATTGATAGCTATGGATGAAAAGGATACTGCGATATTTAGAGAGTATTATCTAGGGAAAGAGGCAGAGGTGCTTTTGGAAGAGAAGAAGGAAATCGGTGGACAGGAGTATTGGATTGGCCATACAAAAGAGTATGTCAAAGTGGCGTTATTGGATGATGGACAGGATTATGCCAATTATTTGGTAAAAGGAATAATAACCCAAACATTTAATAAGGAAATGCTGTTGATGGAACAAAGCGATATATAATATATTATGAATGGAATTCGTAATGTAATGAATAATCCCATTGAATTTTCAAACAAATTAGAGTAAGATATAAGATACAGACGATGGGAAAGAGTAATTTCATTGTTAGGTATGATAGAGAATAAGAAACAAAAGTGATAGCAGTATAGAGAAGTGGCTACACAGAACTTTAGGGAGGAGTAGTAGATTATGGAAGATTTAACACGCACACAATATATTCAACTTGTGCCGGAGGAAATGCAGGAGAGCACTACGGTAAAAAATGTGTTATCTTCTGTATATGCTGCTCTGACGGAAAAGGGCTATAATCCGGTAAATCAGATTGTAGGATATATTATGTCAGGAGACCCTACTTATATCACCAGCCATAAAAACGCAAGAGCTCTGATTATGAAGGTAGAGCGCGATGAACTTGTAGAAGAGATGCTAAAGTCTTATATTACAAATGCTGGTTGGGATGATTAATGTATGCTATCGCAAATGGACATGTTAAGAATGGCATTCATGTAGGTGGGCAATACAGTAGGGATTAGAAGACGAAACAGTAGGAGATTAGAATGAGGATAATGGGACTTGATTTTGGATCGAAGACAGTTGGAGTGGCAATTAGCGATCCATTGCTCATTACAGCTCAGGGAATAGAGATTGTACGGAGAAAGCATGAGGATAAGCTTCGTCAGACTTTGGCAAGAATCGAAGAATTGATTGTAGAATATGAAGTAACGGAAGTCGTGCTTGGTTATCCGAAGAACATGAATGATTCCTTAGGAGAACGTGTAGAGAAAACGCTCGCCTTTAAAGAGATGCTAGAGCGCCGTAGTGGGCTTACAGTGCATTTATGGGATGAGCGGTTAACAACAGTTGCAGCAGATAAAGCGATGATGGAAGCCGGTATAAGACGTGAAGAACGCAAGGAACACGTTGATCGAATAGCGGCGATTTTTATATTGCAAGGATATTTGGACTTGCTTAAGAATAAGGAGAATATTGTAAAAAAATAAATTTTTCACAATATGAACAAAGTTCATATTGCAAATATTGTACCTGCGCAAGGTGCTAAAAGCACCTGTAAAGTTTGCAGGTACTGGAAAGGCATGGTTAATATAATGGAAAAAATTACCTTTGTACCTGATGGAGAAGAGGCAGTAGAGTTCTATGTATTGGAGCAGACTACAATTGCAGGCGTGAATTACATTTTGGTGACAGATGCAGAGGAAGATGAAGAGGGAGAAGCATATATTTTGAAGGATGTTTCTGATTCTGAATCGGAAGAACGTGTATATAGCATGGTAGAGGATGATAATGAATTTGAAGCGGTATCTGCTGTGTTTGAAAATATCCTTGAAGATATTGATTTAATTTAATATTTGGTACAATATAACTGGAAGAGGTTGCAGTACTTGCTGCTGAGACCTTAAAGATTACGTTACTATTTACTATGTACGAAGAAGGTAAACGGACTGTGCTTTGAAAAGTATAGTTTGGTTACCTCCTTTGGTCGTGGTATTAAGATAAAATATAATAATGTTTATGGAGGTTTATTTTGAAACAGAATAAAAAAGAATGTACGTCGAAACTCAAGGTGATACCTTTAGGGGGCCTTGAGCAGATCGGACTCAACATTACTGCCTTTGAGTATGAAGACAGTATTATTGTTGTGGACTGCGGTCTAAGCTTCCCAGAGGATGATATGCTGGGAATTGACTTGGTAATACCGGATATTACCTATTTGAAAAATAATGCGGATAAGGTAAAGGGCTTTGTAATTACACATGGTCATGAGGACCATATTGGTGCGCTTCCATATGTTTTGAAGGAATTGAATGTACCGATTTATGCAACAAAGCTTACGATGGGGATTATTGATAATAAGCTTACAGAGCATAATCTGATTCATAATGTCAGAAGAAAAGTCGTAAGGTTTGGTCAGAATATCAATCTTGGATGCTTTCGTATTGAATTTATCAAGACCAATCATAGTATTGTAGATGCAGCAGCACTTGCTATTTATTCTCCAGCAGGAATTGTTGTGCATACAGGAGATTTTAAAGTGGATTATACGCCGGTATATGGCGATGCCATTGATTTACAGAGATTTGCAGAGCTTGGTAAAAAAGGTGTACTTGCACTGATGTGTGATAGTACCAATGCAGAGAGACCGGGCTTTACGCCATCAGAAAGAAAGCTTGGAGCAGTATTTGACAGCTTATTTGAAGAGCATAAAAAGACAAGAATTGTCATTGCTACTTTTGCGTCTAATGTAGATAGAGTACAGCAGATTATTAATACAGCATATAAGTTCGGCAGAAAGGTAGTTGTCGAGGGACGAAGCATGGTAAATATTATTGAAACAGCTTCGAAATTGAATCGACTTAGCATTCCGGAAAATACCTTAATTGATATTGAAAAATTAAAGAATTATCCAAAGGACAAAACGGTTATTATTACAACCGGAAGTCAGGGAGAAAGTATGGCAGCGTTAAGCCGTATGGCAAGCGGTATGCATAAGAAAATTAGTATTGGGCGTGGAGATACCGTTATCTTTTCTTCTAGTCCGATTCCGGGCAATGAAAAGGCAGTAACAAAGGTGATTAATGAGCTGTTTAAGAAGGGTGCAGATGTTATCTTTCAGGATACGCATGTATCAGGACATGCTTGTCAGGAAGAAATCAAGTTAATATATACCCTAACGAAACCAAAGTATGCGATTCCGGTGCATGGAGAGTACAAGCATCTTAAAGCACAGGCAAAGATTGCTATGGATTTAGGAATGGAAAAGGATAATATCTTTATTCTACATTCCGGAGAGATGCTGGCCATGGATGCTGAGAGTGCAGGATTAAGTGGTAAAGTGCCGGTAGGAACGGTTTTAGTAGATGGTTTAGGTGTTGGAGATGTTGGAAATGTGGTATTACGAGATCGTCAACATCTGGCAGAAGATGGGATTTTAATCGTTGTTTTATCTTTGGAGGGAACAACCGGAGAGTTGCTAGCAGGACCGGATATTGTTTCGAGAGGATTTGTCTATGTGAAGGAATCTGATGAACTGATGGAGGAAGCGCGTAGAGTAATCGAAAAAGCGGTATATAGCTGCTTGGATAAGAATATTACGGACTGGGGTAAGATTAAGGGAACTATAAAGGATACATTAAGTGAGTTCGTATGGAAGAAGACGAAGCGCAGACCGATGATTCTTCCTATCATTATGGAGATATAAGGCGAAAGTGTGAAAAATAAATTTTTCACACGCAAATTTGAGCCTGCGGTCCAAAGTTTGCAGGTAAAAAGAAAGGCATGGTTATTAAAATGGACGTAAAACAGCTTTTGGGCGCAATAGGAGCAATGCTTTTTAAAATTATACTCTCAGCAGCAGTTATTATTGTTGCGTTTAAGTTAGCGGTGTCAGCATATGATTTTGGATTTCATCTTTTTGCGGATATTCCTGTTGATGAAGTAGAAAGTGGCAGAACGGTAAATGTTACTATTACTGAGAATCAGGATAGCATGGAAGTAGCAAAGATGCTGGAAAAAAAAGGATTAATCAGAGATGCGAAGATGTTTTATATACAAGAAATGCTATCAGACTATAAGGATATGATAACGGCAGGGAGCTATGAGTTGAATACAGCAATGACGGTAGAGGAAATGCTGGCAACAATATGTAGTAGTGCAGAGGCAACGGAGGAAATAGAGTGATTGCAGATGAGAGAATGATGACCTTCATCAGATCTTTTGACAGAGGCAATCCTGCGTATTTGGAAGAGTTGGAAAAATATTCAAGAGAGACCAATGTACCGATTATCAGGCCACAGATGCAGAGCTTGCTTAAATTTTTGTTGGCCTGGGGAAAACCAAGGGAGATTCTTGAGGTTGGAACGGCCATTGGTTTTTCTGCGTTATTAATGAGTGAATATGCGCCGCAAGGGTGCCATATTACCACGATTGAAAAATACGAAAAAAGGATACCTCTTGCAAGAGAAAACTTTAAAAAAGCAGGAAAAGAAGAAAATATTACGCTTTTAGAAGGCGATGCTACAGAGATTTTGGCAGAGCTTAAAGGTGAATTTGATATGATTTTTATGGATGCGGCAAAAGGACAGTATATTAACTTTATGCCGGATATTCTGAGATTATTAGCGCCAGGAGGACTTTTGGTGTCGGATAATATTTTGCAGGATGGAGATATCGTAGAGTCAAAGTATGCAGTAACCAGACGTAACAGAACGATTCATAACCGAATGAGGGAATATCTGTATGCACTGACACATCATGAGGAATTAGAAACGGTAATTTTGCCGGTTGCAGATGGTGTTACATTATCTGTGAAAAAGAGTGGAGGAAATACAAAGAATGAATAGAAGAAAACCAGAACTGCTTGTTCCTGCAAGTAGTCTTGAGGTATTAAAAACTGCGGTTATATACGGTGCAGATGCGGTATATATTGGTGGAGAGGCGTTTGGGCTTCGTGCAAAGGCAAAGAATTTTTCGTCCGAGGATATGAAGGCTGGTATTGCGTTTGCGCATGAGCATGGAGTTAAGGTTTATGTAACGGCCAATATTCTTGCACATAACGATGATTTGGATGGAGCGAGAGAATATTTCCGGGAGTTAAAGGAAATTGGTCCGGATGCGCTGATTATTTCGGATCCGGGTATGTTTATGATTGCCAAGGAAGTATGGCCGGAGGTAGAGATTCATATCTCAACACAGGCCAATAACACCAATTATCAGACCTATCGTTTCTGGTGGCAGCAGGGGGCAAAACGAGTGGTTTCAGCTCGAGAGCTATCACTTGCAGAGATTAAGGAGATTAGAGAGCATATTCCAGAAGAAATGGAAATTGAGAGCTTTATTCATGGTGCGATGTGTATTTCTTATTCAGGAAGATGTCTGCTGTCGAATTATTTTACAGGAAGAGATGCGAATCAAGGAGCTTGTACACATCCTTGTCGCTGGAAGTATGCAGTGGTAGAGGAAAAGCGACCAGGCGAGTATCTTCCTGTGTATGAGAATGAAAGAGGTACTTATATTTTCAATTCCAAGGATTTGTGTATGATAGAGTACATCCCGGAAATTATCGATGCAGGAATTGACAGTCTGAAGATAGAAGGAAGAATGAAAACAGCCCTCTATGTAGCTTGTGTAGCAAGAACCTATCGCAAGGCGATTGATGATTATTTGGAGTCAGAAGAGAAGTATCGTGCGAATATGGACTGGTATCGTGCAGAAATCGCAAAATGTACTTATCGTCAGTTCACAACAGGATTCTATTTCGGTAAGCCGGATGAAAATACACAGATTTATGACAATAATACCTATGTAAATGAATTTGTTTATCTTGGAACAGTGGAAAAAATAGATGAACGTGGATTTGCAAAGTTTGAACAGCGTAATAAGTTTTGTGTGGGAGATACCATAGAGCTGATGAAGCGTGATGGACAAAACATCGAGACAAAGGTACTTGCTATGTACAATGAAGAAGGAGAAGCAGTGGAGAGTTGCCCTCATTCTAAGCAGGTTATTTATGTTGAATTAAGTGTAAAACCAGAAGCGTATGATATTATGCGTTGTTATAATGGGTAGGAATAACCAAAGAAATGCTTTCTGAATAAGAAATTCTATGTAAATGGTAAAAATAGAAGAAATTTCAAGGAAGGTATTGCATTTGTATAAAAGAAAATAGTATTCTTTTTTTAGAGTTATCTAGATAGTTTGCGTTATAATTATGAAGACACTGAATAATTATGAGAATTCTTCGTATAACATGAAAGTGAGGGTGTATAAATGAGCGAAATGCTGAACGTGGAAAAAATTTTTGCAGAAAAAGTATTCACGAATGCAAAGATGAAAGAAAGACTTCCCAAAAAGGTATATCAGGAAGTTATGAATATCATGGAACATGGTGGCGAACTCTCTATGGCGACAGCAGATGCTGTTGCGATGGCAATGAAGGACTGGGCTGTGGAAAATGGTGCAACTCATTATTCACATTGGTTTCAACCATTAACAGGTATTACAGCAGAGAAGCATGATTCTTTTATTACCCATCCTGATACACAGGGTAAGATGTTAATGGAATTCTCTGGTAAGGAGTTGATTAAGGGAGAATCCGATGCATCTTCTTTTCCTTCAGGGGGACTTCGTGCGACCTTTGAAGCAAGAGGCTATACTGCGTGGGATATTACATCACCGGCGTTTTTGAAGGATTCTGCTTGTGGAACGATTCTCTGTATCCCGACGGCATTCTGTTCTTACACAGGAGAAGCATTAGATAAGAAGACACCACTTCTTCGTTCTATGGAAGCGATTAACGAACAGGCGTTACGTATCGTTCGTTTATTTGGAAATACCGAAGCAAAGAAGGTAATACCATCCGTAGGTGCAGAACAGGAATATTTCCTTGTTGATAAGGATTTATATTTACAGAGAAAAGACCTGATGTTTGCAGGTCGTACTTTGTTTGGTGCTCTTCCGCCTAAGGGACAGGAAATGGAAGATCATTACTTTGGTGTTATCAAAGAGCGTGTAGGCGCATATATGAAAGATTTAAATGAAGAGCTGTGGAAACTTGGTGTAACAGCAAAAACACAGCACAATGAAGCGGCTCCTGCACAGCATGAGTTAGCTCCGATTTATGAAACAGCAAATATCGCAGTAGACCACAATCAGCTTGTTATGGAAGCAATGAAGAGAGTTGCTTATAAGCACAATTTCAGATGTCTTCTTCATGAGAAACCATATGCAGGTGTAAATGGTTCCGGTAAGCATGATAATTGGTCGATTACAACAGATAATGGTGTAAATCTCCTTGAACCGGGTGATACTCCAAATAAAAATGTACAGTTCCTTTTAGTGCTTGCATGTATTATGAAGGCAGTAGATACCCATGCGGATTTACTGCGTCAGTCGGCATCGGATGTAGGAAATGACCTTCGACTTGGCGCAAATGAGGCACCTCCTGCAATTATTTCTATTTTCCTTGGGGAGCAGCTTGAAGATGTAGTAACACAGTTAATTGAAACAGGTGATGCAACCAAAATTAAAAAAGGGAAAAGGCTTCACACAGGAGTTTCTACACTTCCTGATTTTGTTAAAGATGCAACAGACCGTAACAGAACTTCACCATTTGCCTTTACCGGTAATAAGTTTGAATTTCGTATGGTAGGCTCAGCAGATTCTATAGCAAGTCCTAATACTACATTGAATGCCATTGTTGCAGAAGCATTTTGTGAGGCAGCAGACAGATTGGAACAGGCAGAAGATTTGGATATGGCTATCCATGATTTGATTAAGGAATATATGACAGAGCACCAGAGAATTATTTTCAATGGTGATGGATATTCTGATGAATGGGTTGCAGAAGCTGAGAGAAGAGGACTTCCAAATCTGAAAACAATGATAGAAGCAGCTTCTACTTTGACAACAGATAAGTCAGTAGCGTTATTTGAAAGATTTGGTATTTTTACAAGGGTAGAGCTTGAGTCTCGTGAAGAGATTATCTATGAAACATACGCAAAGACCATTAACATAGAAGCATTAACCATGATTGATATGGCAAGCAAGGATATCATTCCAGCAGTAGCTTCCTATACAGGAGAGCTTGCTAATACCGTAATCGCTGTTAAGGAAGCAGGTGCTATGGGACTTGCACAGATAGAGCTATTGAACCAGGTAGATACATTGCTTGCAGAGGCAAAGAATGCCCTTACCACTTTGGAAAAGGAAACAGCTACAGCAGCAGCAATCAAAAATGTAAAAGAGCAGGCGTTCTACTACAAGGATATAGTAAAAGAAGCTATGGCTGATCTTCGAACACCAGTTGACAAACTTGAAATGCTCGTAGACGGCGCCATCTGGCCAATGCCAACCTATGGAGAGCTCATGTTCGAGGTATAATATTCGTATATAGCAGAGCAATGCAAACAAATGAAAAACGACTATGTGCAAGCTAGCTTGCGACATAGCCGTTTTTTGTTTGTTTATAGTGCGAAGCACGCGACCGAGCTGGAGCGAATGCGAAAGCGAGGTTGTGCATTGCGGAGTGGTGTGATTCATGCGAAGCACGCGACCGGGCTGGAGCGAATGCGAAAGCGAGGTTATTCCTTATTCCTATAAACCATGTTACACTATACATAAGACACTAATATTTATAGTTGGAAAGGCAGGATCAAAGACAATGAAATCTATGTTGATAAAAGTCTTTTGATAGATTAAACGCACTGATTGGCACAGGAACGATTAGATACCATCATAGAGCAGATGAATCAAAAAGATTATTTATGCATATTTTACGTACTTTTTCTATGAGTTTTAGGACTTTTTTATTCTGTATAATATTATATGTACAAGTCAAAAGACATGTCTGACTGTAACCCAATAACAAACCTGAATAAGGAGGTCTGATAGGAAAAGGAATTTATTAACCACTCTTTTTACTATTGCTACATTATCTGTTGGAAGTGCTATGATGGTATCTGCTGCTGAAATTCCAACGCCAATGGTGGAAACTGTTTCAAGCAATGCTGAAAGTTCGTAGTGGTGCGTGCCGACGTATTGTAAATGGAAAATTAGTTGCTACAAACATTAGTGGTGAGAAGTAACAGTTGATTTTTATACGGTGGTACGATAATAAAAATTTTATCGTACCACTTAATTAGATATGGAGTGAATCAAGAATATGAAAAAGAAATACATTTTTATGATTACAATAATCATTCTATTAGGAGTTATTTCATTTTTCTATTATGAGAAAGTACATACAGAAACATTTCTTAGCTTACCAGAAGCCAAAGAAGTAGTATCAGTTCAGATAAAAAATGAAATTGAGAATAGACAATGCAATCAAGAAGAAATTAATATGCTTTTACAAGAGGTTTCAGAATATAAACTGACTAACAAAAAATCTGTTCAAGATATTCCGCTAACAGATAAATTTTCGACTATTATTATTACATTACAAGATTCGAGTTCAATTACGTTATATAAATATCAGGATGGTGGACATCAAATGATTGAAATTCCATATCAAGGTATTTATCAATCAAATATAAAATAGTGATAAATCACACAAAACCGCTGCTGCATGGAATCCAACCAACCAACAGCGGTTTTCTTTACTGTTTGTGCCTCAGGTTGATAGGAAGTGTATTTCTGCAATCCATAGTGACCTTTGTATTATCGTATTCGGCGACATGATCTAAATGAACCATGTATTTACGATGGATTTTTGCGCGTTACAGACAGTAGCTTACTCCGTTCCTGTAAAAAATGTCAAATTATGTAGAAAACAGCAGGAAAGTATGTTATACTAGCGGACGTAACAGTTAACATAATCTTATGGAGGGAGAAAGATATGACAGATTATGAATTATTATCAGTAATGATGGCAAGCTTTGCAGGAGCATTTGTATTTTTAGCCATATTTGGTATTGCAGTATATGTATTATATGGTATGTCCCATATGAAGGCATTAAAGGCAATGGGATATGATAAGGCATGGGCAGCATGGGTTCCATTTTTTAACACTTATGCGCTTGCGGATTGTATTCCAGAGACAAAGGAAAACGTAGAAATTTTTGGAATCTCTATTCCTGGCACGGTATTTAAGTTTTGGTGGCTTATTGGAATTGTAGTAACATGGATTCCAGTAGTAGGTTCCATCTTATCTTTAGTAATCAATTTCCTTGGTGCAGGTTACTGCTATACAAGTATCTATTCTAACCTTGAAGGAAAGTCCAAGGATGAAGTAAAGGTTGTAGGACATATTTCAGGATTGATTAACATTGTTGCTATTGTAAAGTTCTTTACATATAAGAAATAAATAGCAAAATAGCAGGGTGGAATAAGTGATTATTCCACTCTTTTTCATGTAATAGGAAATTGCTGTTACGTAGTGGTAGTTAGACAAGAATTTCGTAAGAAATTCTTGCTAAAGTGCGTGCGCTGGCACGCACTATTTTTATAGGATAGATAAGGGAAAAAGGCATGAAAAAAGAAAAAGCAAAAAAAATAAAAAAAATTGAAAAAAGTACTTGCTTTTTTTAAAGACATGCTATATACTAATCAATGTGCTGATGAGTTACACAGTCACTTAAATAAATAAAGCGCTATCGCCAAACGGTAAGGCAACGGACTCTGACTCCGTCATTTCAAGGTTCGAATCCTTGTAGCGCTGCTAAGAAAGCTCTCGTCTAACGGGAGCTTTTGTTATGTGATGAGAAAATTCTGTAGCGTAGTGGAAACTAATTGTGAGTGACAGAGTAGATTCGGTGCTTGTATAAGTATAATAGTGTGAAAAATAAATTTTTCACATATGAACATAGTACGTATTGCGAATATTGCGCCTGTGCAAGGTGCTAAAAGCACCTGAAAAGTTCGCAGGTTATGGAAAGGGCATGGTTATTAATATGTTTCAGTTAGGAAGAAAACAGGAATTGTATATTGTAAAGGCTGTTGATTTTGGCGTATATCTTGGAGAAGAGATAAATGCGGGAATGGATGACAGAGTGTTGTTACCGAAAAAACAGGTTCCAGCAAATGCGCAGCCAGGTGATAAAATAGAAGTATTTTTGTATAAAGACTCGAAGGATAGAATTATTGCAACGACCAGTATGCCAACGCTTATGGTGGGAGAGGTTGGTAAGCTTACTGTTTCGCAAGTGACTAAGATTGGTGCTTTTTTGGACTGGGGTCTGGAAAAGGATATTCTTCTTCCTTATAAAGAACAGACGAAGAAGGTTTTTGAAGGAGAAGAGATTTTAGTGGCTCTTTATATTGATAAGAGTAAGAGACTTGCGGCAACAATGAATGTTTATCCATATTTGTCAAAGAACAGTGAATATCAAAAAGATGATATGGTAACAGGAACTGTTTATCAGACAAGTGAGGAATTTGGTGTATTTGTAGCGGTGGATAATTGCTATTCTGCTTTAATTCCCAAAAAAGAATTATTTGGAGAGGTAAGAGTCGGAGATACCATAAAAGCTAGAGTGACGAGTGTGAAGGCAGATGGCAAGCTGGATTTGAGCATTCGTGAAAAGGCATATTTGCAGATTGAAAAGGATGCGGAAAAGATTCTTGCAATTATTGACAGCTTTGATGGCGTATTACCATTTACGGATAAAGCGAATCCGGAAGTGATTAAGCGTGAGACACAGATGAGCAAAAATGAATTCAAGAGAGCAGTTGGAAATCTTTTGAAGAATGGAAAAATTGAGATTAAGGAAGCTTGTATAAGAAGAAAATAGGTGACAGGTTCAACGCCTGTTAGGTTATATTAAGGTAAAATATGAAGTGTGCCCCTCGTATAAGAAATAGGAGGGGCACATTTTTTGCTCGATTTGTGCTGTACTACACCATGATATCGATATTACCACCGATGTCTGGATTTACGGAACGTTCCATAGCTGCGGTATCGAGCATTTCAACCATGTTGGCAGTGAGATCCTTAGCGTGCTCCAGTGACTGGGACAGTACTGCGGTTCCCACGTTGCTAAGAAGCTGTGTCTGAGCTAGATTCATTGATAAACCAGCAATATCCATAGGAATCCCTCCTTTATTAATGTGGTATTAGATATATCGGCTGGATTTTGTAAAAGATTATTATAAAAATTTAAGAATTTTAGTAATTAATTGGTTTGTATATCTTGCATAATTAGGAAAAAAACGGTATTTTATAGTAGAACGTTTAAAAATGCATAAAGAAGTTGTTATTTTCTATAGATTTATTTGTGTAAATGTATTAAAATAGACTCAGAATGCAAAGAATCACGGTTGTAAAAGATGAAAATCTTTGTTGATATTGTATAAGTAAGGAGTGTAGCATATGATTTCAAATCAGATTATGCAGAATACGATTGAAGGGATTAAAGCAATAGCAAGAGTAGAATTGTTTGTTGCTGATATTGATGGAAAGCTGGTAGCTTCCACTAAGACAATCGGAAATAATTTTGAGAGTTCCGTTCTGGAATTTGTGAAGTCCCCTGCAGATAGTCAGGAGATTCAGGGATGTCAGTTTTTTAAGATTTATGATGATCAGCAGCTTGAGTATATTTTAATTGCTAACGATGCAGGTGAGAATGCGTATATGGTTGGTAAGATGGCTGCGTTCCAGTTGCAGAATCTGATGGTAGCATATAAGGAAAGATTTGATAAAGACAACTTTATTAAGAACTTACTTTTGGATAATTTACTTTTGGTTGATATTTATAGTCGTTCTAAGAAGCTTCACATTCAGACGGATGTAAAACGTGCTGTTTTGATTGTGGAATCACCAAATGGCAAGGATGCAAATATTTTAGAAAAAGTTCGTGAGAACTTTGGGCAGAATGGAAAAGATTTTGTTACTGCAGTTGATGAAAATAACGTGATTATCGTAAAAGAAGTTGCGGATAACGAAACAAACCGTGATATTGATAAGTATGCTAAGAACATTGAGGATTGTTTGAGTAAAGAAGGAATTAAAGATGTACACATTGCATATGGTACAAACGTAAAAGAGATTAAGGAAGTAAGCCGTTCTTATAAGGAAGCTAAGATGGCTCTTGATGTAGGAAAGATTTTCTTTGCGGAAAGAGAAATTATTGCATATAGTGAGCTTGGTATTGGACGTTTGATTTATCAGTTGCCAATTCCACTTTGTAAGATGTTCATTAAGGAAATCTTTGGAGGAAAGAGTCCTGATGACTTTGATGAAGAAACATTGACAACTATTAATAAGTTCTTCGAGAATTCCTTGAACGTATCAGAAACGTCAAGACAGCTGTTTATCCATAGAAATACATTGGTGTATCGTTTGGATAAGCTACAGAAGAGTACAGGACTTGACCTTCGTGTATTTGAAGATGCGATTACCTTTAAGATTGCATTGATGGTAGTACGTTACATGAAGTATATGGAGTCATTTGAGTACTAATTTTTAATAATTTAGGGGTGAACTAGTTGAGAAGTACAGTTGCGAAAAGGCGCTCCGGTCTCGGTGAAAATGAACCGATTATCCTGCTGGAGAATGTAAACAAATCATATACGGCAGGAGTACCGGCATTAAATAACGTGAATTTGCATATTAATAAGGGAGAGTTTGTATTTATTGTAGGAGACAGTGGATCTGGCAAATCGACCTTGATTAAGTTATTGTTGCGTGAACTTGTACCAACATCGGGAAGAGTTTATGTAAATGGAACAGATGTGGTACGTTTAAAACGTCGTCATGTTCCAAAGTTTCGAAGAAATCTCGGAGTAGTGTTTCAGGATTTCCGCCTTTTGAAGGATAGAAATGTATATGAAAATGTAGCATTTGCGCAGAGAATTGTTCAAATGCCAAACCGAGAAATTCGTAAGAATGTTCCATCGATTTTGTCGACGGTAGGATTGGCAGGAAAGTATAAGGCAAGACCAAAGCAGCTTTCTGGAGGAGAGCAGCAGAGAGTGGCACTGGCGAGAGCTTTAGTGAATAAGCCTTCCATTCTTTTAGCGGATGAACCAACAGGAAATTTGGACCCGAAGAACTCATGGGAAATTATGGAGCTTTTGGAGAGGATTAATAATGATGGTACAACAGTCCTTGTTGTAACCCATAATCGTGAAATTGTGAATGCCATGCGTAAGCGAGTGATTACTATGAAGAAAGGCATCATCGTCAGCGATGAAGAAGAGGGTGAATATATCGATGAGGATTAATACATTATTTTATTGTATGTGGCAGGGATTTCGAAATATTTTCCGAAATAAGTGGTTCACATTAGCATCTGTAGCAACGATATCAGCATGCTTGTTTTTGTTTGGATTATTTTACTCTATTTTGACTAATTTCCAATACATGGTAAAAAATGCACAGCAGGGAGTATCGGTTTCGATTTTTTTTGACGAAGGAACCACGGACCAGAGAATGATGGAAATTGGTGAGATGATTACCAAAAGAGTAGAAGTAAGAGAAGCTAAGTTTGTTTCTGCGGATGAGACCTGGGAAAGCTTTAAGGAAGAATATTTTGGAGAATATGCTGACGGATTTACGGAGAATGTTCTTGCGGACTATGCACATTATGATGTTTACATGAGTGATGTATCTATGCAACCGGCATTGGTAACTTATTTGGAGTCTATAGATGGTGTGCGCAAGGTAAATCAGTCGGCTGTTACAGCACAAACCTTAACAGGGGTTAATGCTATTATTAGTTATGTAACGGTTGGTATTATTGGTATTTTGTTTGCAGTTTCTATTTTCCTGATTAGTAATACGGTAACCATTGGTATTTCTGTTCGTAAGGAAGAGATACAGGTTATGAAATATATTGGAGCAACAGATTTTTTTGTTAGAGCACCCTTTGTTATTGAAGGTATGATTATCGGTGTAATTGGTGCATTGATTCCGTTGGCTGCTGTATATGTTATTTATAATCAGGCTATGCTTTATGTGGCAGAGCGTTTTGCTTATTTGTCACAGCTGATGCAGTTTTTGGAGGCAAAGACAGTATTTGCTAATCTGACACCGGTTTGTTTAGGAATGGGTGTAGGCATCGGCTTTATAGGAAGCTTTACTACGGTTAGAAAGCATCTGAGCGTATAGGCAGGAGTAGTATATGTATTTTAAGAAATTATGGAAAGGGTTTGCTTTGCTCCTTGTGGTATGTATACTGGCAGCAGGGGCAGGCCCTTTTGTCAGTCGTGCGGATGAGGTATCGGATTTAAAGCAAAGTATTGCGGATAAACAGGAAGCAATTAGTGAAGCAAATGAACTGAAAAAGCAGCTACAGTCAGGACTTACGGATGTGAAGAAGGTCATTTCCGGTCTGGAAAAATCAAAAAATAATCTGTCTGCATATATTAGTGAATTGGATACAACTCTTTCCTTGGCACAGGCAAAGATTTTGGAGCTGAATACTCTGATTACAGAGAAAGAAGCTGAGATTAAAAAGACAACAGAAGAGTTGACTGCGGCAAAAGAGGCGGAAGAAGACCAATATGAAGCTATGAAGCTTAGAATTCGTTTAATCTATGAGCGTGGAGAAAGCATGTATCTGGAAATGCTGATGTCAGCGCAATCCTTTGGAGATATGATTAATAGAGCGGATTACATCGAAGAGCTTACGGCATATGACAGACGTATGCTGGAACAATACCAGGCAACGAGAGAGTATGTGGAAGTATGTAAGGCACAGTTAGAAGCGGAACAAGTGGTTTTAGCAGAAGCAAAGGTGGAAGTTGAGGCTGAAGAAGCAGCGCTGGAAACGTTGATTGCAGAAAAACAGAAAGAAATTACAGCATACGAGAATGATATTAACAACCGTGAGCAGCTTGTGAAGGAATATGAGGCTGAGGTAGCGGCTCAAGAAGCGGAAATTAAGGCATTGGAAGAAGCAATAGCGGCTGAAAAGGCAGCGTTGGCGAATGCTACGAAAAGAAAGTATGATGGCGGTATGTTTGCATGGCCGGCGCCTTCTTATAAGAGAATATCGGATGATTATGGTTATCGTATTCATCCAATTCTAAAGACGAAGCAGTTTCATAATGGTATTGATATGGCGGCACCTGGAGGTTCTCCAATTCTTGCGGCGTATAATGGTACGGTTACGGCGGCAGCATATAGTGCTACGATGGGGAATTATATTATGATAGACCACGGAGACAATCTGTATACGATATATATGCACGCATCAAAGCTTTATGTATCCAAAGGAGCCGAAGTTGTGAAGGGACAAAAGATTGCGGCTGTTGGAACAACAGGAAGATCTACGGGAAATCATTTGCACTTTAGTGTTCGACTAAATGGAAGTTATGTGAATCCGTGGGAATATTTATCTTCATAAAAAGCTTTTACTGGAAAGGTGAGTATAATAAATGGGTGAGAAGGAAGAAAGCAGTAAATCGTTTTGGAAAGGACTCGTAGCAGGACTTGGTGTTGCACTGATGGTTGTGGCGTTAGCCATTATGGCATCTAAGGTAATTCGGACTTTTCAGATGGTAGGGATTATACCATCCGGAGCGAAAGAATCGGTTGCAAATTCCCAAACGGTTGATAAGTTATCAATATTAGAAGATACCATACAAAAGTATTTCTGGAAAGAAGTTACAGAAGAAAAAATGGAAGAAGGTGTATATAAAGGGATTCTAGAATCCTTAGAAGACCCGTATTCTGTGTATTATACACCAGAGGAACTTTTGGATTTACAGCAGCAAACAGAAGGTATCTATTATGGTATCGGTGCATATATCAGTCAGAATAAAGATGTTGGATACGTGCAGATAAGTAAGGTAATCAAAAATACGCCTGCGGAGGAAAGTGGTCTTTTGCAAGGGGATTATATCTACAAGGTTAATGGCGAGGATATGCAGGATAAGGATAGTTCTTATGTCGTGAGTAAGATTAAGGGCGAGGAAGGAACGAAGGTCATGATGACAGTTCTTCGTGAGACAGAGTCTGAGCCTTTAGAAATTGAAGTAGAACGCCGTAAAATTGAGAGTCCAACGGTGGAATATGAGATGTTCGACAATGGTATGGCGTATATCCAGATTGTAGAATTTGATTTGGTAACTACGGATCAGTTTAAAGATGCATATAAGCAGGCTTGCCTTGATGGTATGAATGGTTTGATTATAGACCTTAGAAGTAATCCGGGAGGAAACCTTTCTACCGTATGTGATATTGCAAGAATGATTTTGCCGAAGGGATTGATTGTTTACACAGAGGATAAGTATGGTGAACGTGTAGAATACAGCTGTGATGGTAGTCAACAGATAGAGGTTCCGTTAGTAGTTCTGACAGATGGTTATAGTGCAAGTGCTTCTGAGATTTTAGCCGGTGCTGTAAAGGATTATGGAATTGGAACTCTTGTTGGAACAACTACCTACGGAAAAGGTATTGTACAGAAGGTAATCAGCCTGACAGATGGTTCGGCTGTGAAGTTGACAGTTAGTACCTATTACACACCAAATGGTAACAATATTCATGAAAAGGGTGTTACGCCTGATGTAGAAGTGCCATTTGATGCAGAACAATATGTTGCAGGTGTGGATAATCAGTTGGAAAAGGCAAAAGAAATATTGGCACAACAGATGGAGATAACACAATGAAGATAATTGCGTATATATATACGGACTTTCCAGAAAAGTTTGGAATTCCAAGACAAAGCGGTCTGGTTTCTGAGCTTACAGGAAGAATTGTCTTTGAACCTGAATATCGAAGCCCGGAGGCTGTAAAAGGCCTCGAGGGCTTTACTTATATCTGGCTTTTATGGCAATTCGAAGGCGTAAAGAGAGAAAACTGGTCGGCAACGGTAAAGCCTCCAAGATTAGGTGGCAATAAACATGTAGGGGTTTTTGCAACCAGATCACCATTTCGGCCGAATCCTATTGGTTTGTCTTCTGTGAAGCTGGAAGGAATTGAGTATACAGATAAGGGACCTGTGCTTCATGTATCTGGTATAGATTTAAGAAATAAAACACCGATTTATGATATTAAGCCGTATCTTCCTTATGTAGATTGTCATCCGGAAGCGGAGGATGGATTTGCAGGAGCTGTGAAGGATTATAGCCTTGAGATAAATTTTCCGCAGGAGCTACTAGAACAAATTCCGGAAGAGAAAAGAAAAGCATTATTAGAGGTGTTAAAACAAGACCCAAGACCATCCTATCACGCAGATCCGGAGCGTAAATATGGGGTGTCGTTTGCAGGATATGATGTACATTTTCGAGTAGAAAATGGTGTGCTGGAAGTATTTGAGATTGTGAAGTTATAGGGTATGAATAAAGTAAGAGCGTAGAAAAAGACAATTTTCTACGCTCTTGTTACATTATTCAGCTTTCTTAATTAACAATACAGCTACATCATTTACATTAGTACCTGTTGCACCTGTAATAATTAATCCATCCGTTTTTTGAAGTGCATGATAAGCATCGTTGTTTTGTAAAACATCATAAATGGCAATGCCTTTCTCTGCTAATACATGCTTGGTATTGGAATCAACATAGCCACCTGCAGCATCTGTTGGACCGTCAGTACCATCACTTCCGAGGCTGAATACAGCTGTCTGTCCTAAGCCGGAAATACCTTCGGCAGCAGCAAGAGCAAGCTCTTGGTTTCTGCCACCTTTGCCTTTTCCGGTTAGATGTACTATGGTTTCACCACCTGCGATAAAAGCTAGATTTTGGTTTGGGTCTTGATGTGATTTTGCGATAGAGGCCAGGAATTTTCCGGCTTCTCTTGCTTCGCAATCAAGCTGGTCAGTAAGAATAACTGGTTTGTATCCAAGCTTTTCGCAACATTCAGCGGCAGCGGTACAAAGGTTTTTAACACTTCCGGTGATGTGTGTTTCAACATTGGTAAGCTCTTTAGGAGTCTCTTGTTCTAACAATGCAAGCGCTTGCTCAGATAGCTTTAGCTGATACTTATTTACCAAATCAATGGCCTGCTTGCTTGTAGAAGAATCAGGATAAGCAGGGCCGGAAGCGATCATATCAAGTGGGTCACCAAGGATATCGCTTAATACAATGCTGAATACCTGTGCCGGTTCGCAAAGTTTAGCGAACTTTCCACCTTTTACCGCGGATAGGCGTTTGCGAATGGTATTGATTTCGGTAATATCGGCGCCACAAGCAAGGAGCTGTTTTGTTACATCAGCAAGCTCATCTTCAGAAATAAGTGGTTTTTCAAAGAGAGCAGAACCACCACCGGAGATTAGAAATAATACGGTATCTTCTTTGGTGAGATTGCTGACTAAGTCAATAGCAGCCTGTGTTCCTAAAAAGGAATTGCTGTCCGGAACAGGATGACCGGCTTCGTAGCAGGTTGTTTTTGGAATGTTGCCTTTTACGTGGTCATATTTGGTAACAACGACACCGGCATGGAGGTTATCACCTAAGACATTGCTGGCAGCATATCCCATTTGCCAGGCGGCTTTTCCGCAGGAAACCATATAGATGTTTCCTGTTCTATTTTGTAAAAAAGATGCTGAGGATAAAGCTTTTTTAACGGCTTCGTCAGGCAGAACTGCCTGAATCGAAGCTTCTATAATCTTATTTGCATCATCTCTTAAAGTCATAAGTTAAAACTCCTTTAATGTAAGAATAATGAGAGAACAAAGATTGCAGCCATAGCACATACACCTTCTACCAAAGTAACAAGGGTCTGAGTCTTATATCCCTGATCTGGAGTCATATCACCAAAGTTTGTAACAACCCAAAAGTAAGAGTCATTTGCGTGTGATACTGTCATTGCTCCAGCTCCGATTGCCATAACACAGAGTGCAGACATGGTTACAGAATCCATGCCTAAGGCGCCCATAAGTGGAGCCATAATACCTGCTGTTGTTGTAATTGCGACTGTAGAAGAGCCCTGGGCTGTTTTTAAAATTGCTGCTAAAAGGAATGGGAAGAAGATTCCGATTGCCTGTAAAGCATTTGCATTTTCAGTAATGAAGCTTACCAGACTTGTTGCAGAGATTACTTTTCCTAATACACCACCTGCAGCGGTTACGAAAAGGATAGGTCCTACTGTTTTTAAAGTATCATTTGTTAAGTCATAAAGTTTGTTACCCATTTTAGACTGAAGCAGTAAGAGGATACCGAAAATGACACCCATTGCGAGAGCGATAATAGGTGTTCCAAGGAATGTGAAGATTGTAAGCAGAGTGCCGGTCCAACCTAAAATACTTGCTACATTTGACATTGCCATTAAAATAATAGGAATGATAATTGGAGCAAGACTCATAAAACCACTTGGAAGCTTTCCGTAAGATGCAACAAGCTCTTCGTAAGTTTGTACAGTTTCTGTAGCATTGATTTCGTCAGTTGCTTTTATTTTTTTGCCAATAAATTTTGCATAGAAGTATGCACCTGCCAATGCCGGAATAGAAACGAGAAGTCCAAGTCCCATAATGAGAAGGAGATTGTTTCCGATGCCTAAAGTGTTTGCAGCGGCAATTGGTCCCGGAGTTGGTGGAATGAATACATGCGAAGCATAAAGTCCGGCAGAAAGACAAAGTGTCATTGCAACGGATGAAGCACCTGTTTTCTTTACCAATGCTTATCTGATAGGATTTAATACAACGAATCCGGAATCGCAGAATACTGGAATAGAGACAACCCATCCCATAAGTTCGATGGCAAGCTCCGGATGTTTAGGTCCGATTAACTTAACAACTATATCTGCAAGCTTTAATGCCGCACCGGCTGCTTCTAAGAAAGCACCAATCATGGCACCGAAAATAATAACAATACCAATACTGGTAAAGGTTGATGAGAAACCATTACCGATTACGGTTGCAATGCCGTTTACAGAAGCACCATCAGCTGTTGTGGTATTGACTAATGGAATACCACCAATGATTCCTAATACTAAGGAAACGGTCATGATGGATAGAAATGGATGAATCTTGAGTTTGCTGATCATAAGAATCATAGCGATAATTGCAATGATAAATACAATCACAAATGGAATACCTGTCATATAAATTACCCCCTTTAAATGTTGTACAATTTTGATAAATTGCATGTTGTTGAGAAACTATATCTAAAAAAATTATAAAACAAATAATGAATTATGTAAACAATAATAAGGTGCAAAATATTTTATTCAAACAAAAAAGACAATGTTGTGCTGTTGTGTAAAAACATGTAAAAACACATTGCATTTAGTAGGATGTTTTACCTATAATTAAATTACATAATGGAGTTATTGTGGAGAAAGTACAATAGAGAGGAGTGGTTCTATGGGCATTTCAAGAATTGGGAATATAACAGGATATGGACAGATTGCAAGTGGAAAAAGAATTAACAAAGCAGCGGATGATGCGGCGGGACTTGCTATTGTAAATAAGTTGAAAGCAAGTGCGAAAGGAACGCAGGCGGCTACACAGAATACACGTGAGGGAATTCATGTAACGAATATAGCGGATGGTGGATACAACAGTATTATGGACAGACTGCAAAGTATTCATGAATTATCAATTAAGGCAATGAATGGTTTGAACAGTGCGTCTGACTTGCAGGCGATTCAAGGAGAAATTGATCAACATCTTCAAGGAATCGGAGAGGCTGCACGTAACACTATTTATAATGAACAGAAATTGCTGGATGGCAGTATGGCAACGATGGAAATTGCAAGTAATCCGACAGGTAAGGGAAGCTCGATTAAGATGTACAGTGCAACGTTAGAGAAACTTGGACTTGATGGATATAGTGTTTTAGGTGGTGAAATAAACCTGGATGCTGTTACGAAGGCAATGGAGAAGGTAAGTAGTGACAGGAGTAAGCTTGGTGCGGCGGCAAACGGTTTAGAGGCAAGAGAACGGGCAAATCAAATAGCGTATGAGAATATGACAGCAGCACAGAGCCGCATCGAGGATTTGGAAATGGGAAAAGCGGTAACAGAGCTTCGTAAGGAAGAGACTTTACAGGATGTAAAGATTGCTATGTTAAATAAGAAAAAGGAGCAGGATAAGATAGTTTTGAGGTTATTTTAAGAAAAAGCCCCTTGTTCACTATGGCGATGTGGACGAGGGGTTTTGTGTGATACTAAATTGTAACGTAGTGATAATAAGTGCGTACGCTGGCACTTATTATTTGCGATAAAGCTCTTTTGGTGTATAAAGATGTCTTGGGATACCGTCTACCATAATTGGGTAAACATCACCTTGAATCAATGGTTCAACATAAGAGATAAATGCATTGGTAACATATGTGCCATCGGCATTAATCCATTCTCTAGGAACACATTTCTCGTCATTTGCAATTTTATGAACATCCTTTACAGCGGTACTACACTGATATGGATCATCAGAGATTCTCTGCAATACAACCATTTGACCGGAATCGCCTTCGTCAGCAGCTTTTACGGCAGCACCACCTACCTGATATGCCTCTAAGATATCAACACGTGAACATAGGTGTGAAGCAGCGCGTTGTAAGGTGCTGAATTCGATGGCTCTTGTCTTGCAGCCTAATTCGCCTGCAATATAGCTTGCAAGGAAAGCAGCAGTACCGGAAAGCTGTTTGTGACCAAAGGAATCTACAAAATTAATATCTTTTCCTAGCTCACATACATAATTTCCATCTGCGGTACGGATACCTTCAGAAACAGCGATAACTACGGATGTTTTTTTCTTGAGCAATTTTTCAACACGACTCTTAAAATTGTTGATATCAAAGGTGAGCTCTGGGAGATAAATTAAGTCAGGTCCTTCGCAATCTTCGCCTTTGGAAAGAGCGGCAGCTCCTGTTAACCAACCAGCATTACGTCCCATAATTTCTACAATAGTAACCAAACCCTTAGGATATTCCAGACAGAAGCCGTCGCGGATAATTTCCTTCATAGAAGTACCAATATATTTTGCGGCACTTCCAAATCCAGGGGTATGGTCTGTCAAAGCAAGATCGTTATCAATAGTTTTTGGACAACCAATAAAACGTGTTGTGTGTCCGGTAAGAATAGCATAGTCAGATAATTTTTTAATCGTATCCATAGAATCATTTCCGCCAATATAGATAAAGGCTTCGATATCAAGCTTGTCTAAAATTGTGAAAATCTTTTCATAGACTTCTTTATCCTCATGGATTCCTGGAAGTTTATAACGGCAGGAACCAAGGAAAGCGGCAGGAGTTCTCTTGAGCAGTTCAACATCTAGTTCTGTACGGATGTGTTCTGATAAATCGATACAATTTTCTTCTAATAGCCCTTGAATACCGTGTAGCATTCCGTATACTTTGTTTGCACCACGATCTATAGCGGTTCGGTAAACACCTGCAAGACTGGAATTAATTGCGGCTGTAGGGCCTCCTGACTGACCAACGATGACATTTCTTTTCATATAGTATCCTCCTTTTACAAATCCTCTTTTTATTATTTTAATACATTATTCCGATAATTTCCATAATATATTTTATGTTTACTGAAATTAACGAAAAAAATTGTGCAAAATAGATAAAAATGAAAGAGCAAATTGAGCATTCAAGCGTAATATCCTCAATTTGTCATAGAGTATGCTTTACTTAAAGTGTGGAATAGTATTGCCATAATTTTTGGATAAAATAATACTATACATTTGAAAATTATATGTTATACTAAAAAAGATAGAATATACGTTCGTTTTTCGTAAAATGCATTGATAAGAGGATTTCTATATGGACAAATTCGTATTACATTCTGAATATCAGCCAACCGGTGACCAGCCGCAGGCAATAGAAGCGCTTGTAAAAGGTTTTCAGGAAGGGAATCAGTTTCAAACGTTGCTTGGTGTTACAGGCTCTGGTAAGACTTTTACCATGGCAAATATTATTCAGGCTTTGAATAAGCCGACGTTAATTATTGCGCATAATAAGACTTTAGCAGGACAGCTCTATGGAGAGATGAAGGAGTTCTTCCCTGAAAATGCAGTGGAGTATTTTGTATCCTACTATGATTATTATCAGCCGGAAGCATATATCCCTTCTTCGGATACGTATATTGCAAAGGATTCGGCAGTAAATGAAGAGATTGATAAGCTAAGACTTTCTGCAACGGCATCTTTAACAGAGCGAAAAGATGTTATCGTGGTAGCGAGTGTGTCATGTATCTATGGTTTGGGTAGTCCGGATGAGTATCAGGGAATGATGTTATCCTTGCGTCCCGGTATGATAAAGGACAGAGATGATGTGATTCGTACCTTGATTGAGATGCAGTATGACAGAAACGACATGGATCTCGATAGAGGACGTTTTCGAGTACACGGAGATATTTTAGATATTCATCCGGCACAGGGTGGAGAATTCCTGATTCGAGTGGAGTTTTTTGGTGATGAAATAGATCGAATTACAGAGATAGATCCTGTAACACAGAGAACGCACGCAAGCTTAGAGCATGTGACGATATTTCCGGCATCTCACTATGTAGTTGCACCGGAGAGAATAAAGGTAGCATGTGAGAATATTGAGGAAGAGTTAAAAGAAAGAGTTCAGTATTTTAAGAGTGAAGATAAATTGTTAGAGGCACAGCGAATTTCAGAGAGAACAAACTTTGATGTAGAGATGCTTCGAGAAACAGGATTTTGTTCCGGCATTGAAAATTATTCGAGACATTTGAATGGAACACAAGAGGGAGAACCGCCGTATTGTCTGTTGGATTTCTTTAAAGATGATTTTTTGATTATCGTAGATGAGTCTCATATTACGATTCCACAGGTGCGTGGTATGTATGCAGGGGACAGATCCAGAAAAACAACTTTAGTTGATTATGGTTTCCGTTTACCGTCAGCAATGGATAACAGACCTTTGCAATTTGATGAATTTGAACAGAAGATAGATCAGATGCTTTTTGTTTCTGCCACACCAAATGTATATGAAGAGGAGCATGAGCTGTTTCGTGCAGAACAGATTATCAGACCAACAGGATTACTTGATCCGGAGATTGAGATTCATCCTGTGGAGGGACAGATTGATGATTTGATTTCCAAGATAAAAAAGGAAACGGCGGAGCATAATAAGGTGTTGGTTACAACACTGACAAAGCGTATGGCGGAAGATTTGACAAGGTATATGAGTGAAATTGGTATTCGAGTAAAGTATCTCCATTCGGATATTGATACATTGGAACGTGCACAGATTATCAGAGATATGCGTCTGGATGTATTTGATGTATTGATAGGTATTAACCTTTTGAGAGAAGGTCTTGATATTCCGGAGATTTCTTTGGTTGCGATATTGGATGCAGATAAGGAAGGGTTCCTTCGTTCTGCAACTTCGCTTATTCAGACGGTAGGGCGTGCCGCGAGAAATGCGCAAGGGCATGTTGTGATGTATGCAGATAACATTACAGATTCCATTCAGATTACACTAGATGAAACAGCAAGAAGACGTGCGATTCAGCAGAAATATAACGAGGAGCATGGCATTACGCCACAAACAATTAAGAAGGCTGTCAGAGACTTGATTCGTATTTCGAAAGAGATTGCCAAGGAAGAGCAGACGTTTGAAAAAGATCCAGAGTCTATGAACGAAAAGGAACTTAAGAAATTAATTGCTTCTGTTGAGAAGAAAATGAAGAAAGCGGCAGCAGATTTGAACTTTGAGGCAGCAGTAGAGCTTCGTGATAAGATGACGGAATTAAAGAAAATGTTAAATGAAATGACGGGTGGTATGTCGTAAATTACGGTTATAATAAAGTTGTATGGTACTATTCGGTAGGAATAAGCACTTACTGCGGATTTCTGTGAAAAAATGTATAATAATTACGTTATAGGTTAGTGCATTTGCGGCGCTGACCGTAAGAAAGTATGCCGTTAAATGAGGAGAATGAAAATGGATGCAAATCAGTTAAAGATGCTTCCTAAGGGAGAAGTAATCAAGATTCGTGGAGCAAATGAGCATAACTTAAAAAATATCAATTTAAATATTCCGAGGAACAAATTTGTTGTTTTGACAGGACTGTCAGGTTCTGGAAAATCCTCTCTTGCTTTTGATACCATTTATGCAGAAGGGCAGAGAAGATACATGGAATCCCTGTCTTCCTACGCAAGAATGTTTTTGGGACAGATGGAAAAGCCGAATGTAGAAAGTATTGAGGGATTATCACCTGCAATATCCATTGACCAGAAATCGACAAACAGAAATCCACGTTCAACGGTTGGAACGGTTACGGAGATTTATGATTATTTTCGATTGTTGTATGCAAGAATTGGTATTCCGCATTGTCCTGAGTGTGGAAGAGAGATTAAGCGACAGACAATTGATCAGATGGTAGATCAGATTATGGAACTGGAACAGGGGGCAAAGCTACAGCTCTTGGCTCCGGTTGTCAGAGGTCGTAAGGGTGAGCATGCAAAGGTTTTAGAGCGTGCGAAAAAGGCTGGTTATGTCAGAGTACGTATTGATGGCAGTCTTTATGATGTGACAGAGGAGATTAAGTTAGATAAGAATATTAAACATAATATTGAAATTGTTGTAGATAGACTTGTAGTAAAGGAAGGTATCGAGAGACGATTAACAGACTCCATTGAGAACGTTATGAAACTTTCAGATGGACTTTTAATTGTTGATGTCATTGGTCAGGAACCGATGAATTTCTCGGATAGTTTTTCGTGTCCGGATTGTGGTATCAGCATTGAAGAGGTAGAGCCTAGAAGCTTCTCTTTCAATAATCCGTTTGGTGCGTGTCCGATTTGTTTTGGTCTTGGTTATAAGATGGAATTTGATGTGGATTTAATGATTCCGGATAAAACGCTGAGTATTAATCAGGGTGCGATTGCTGTAATGGGATGGCAGTCCTGTACAGATAAAAATAGTTTTACGAATGCTATTTTACAAGCGTTGTGCGCAGAATATAAATTTGATTTAGACACTCCTTTTGAGCAGTATAGTGAAGAAGTGCAAAAGGTTCTTCTCTATGGAACGGATGGAAAAGAAGTTATTGTATACTACAAGGGACAGCGTGGAGAAGGAAAATATCCTGTTGCTTTTGAAGGCCTGATTAAGAATGTGGAACGTAAGTATCGAGAAACATCATCTGAAGTAATGAAGGCAGAATATGAGACTTTTATGCGCATCACACCTTGTAAAGAATGTGGCGGAAGACGATTAAAGAAGAGCTCTCTTGCAGTTACTGTCTGTGGCAAGAATATTCATGAAATTACATCGTTGTCTATTGGAAAACTTTTTGAGTTTCTGGATGCCATGGAGCTTACGGAACAGCAGCAGTTAATAGGTAAGCGTATTTTAAAGGAGATAAAGGCAAGAGTTGGATTCTTGCGAGAGGTTGGTTTGGAGTATTTGTGCCTGTCAAGAGGAACCGCATCTCTGTCGGGTGGAGAGGCACAGAGAATTCGTCTGGCAACACAGATTGGTTCCGGCTTGGTTGGAGTATGTTATATTCTGGATGAGCCAAGTATAGGATTGCATCAGCGGGATAATGATAAACTGTTAGGCGCATTACGCAATCTGCAAGAGCTTGGAAATACGTTGCTTGTGGTAGAACATGACGAGGATACGATGCTTGCTGCGGACCATATTGTGGATATTGGTCCGGGAGCAGGCGAGCATGGTGGACAAGTGGTTGCACAAGGAACGGCGGAAGAGATTATGCAGGTTCCAGAGTCTGTTACAGGGCAATATTTAAGTGGTAAGATTCAGATACCGGTACCGGATAAGAGAAGAGAGCCAAATGGTTGGATTACTGTACGTGGTGCTTCAGAAAATAATTTGAAAAACATTGATGTGAAGTTTCCACTAGGGGTATTTACTTGTGTGACAGGAGTGTCAGGTTCCGGGAAATCGTCTCTGGTAAATGAGATTTTATATAAGCACTTAGCAAAAAGCTTAAATCGTGCCAGAACGATTCCGGGTAAGCATAAATGCATAGAAGGTGTAGAACAGTTGGATAAGGTGATTGATATTGATCAGTCTCCAATAGGAAGAACACCTCGTTCCAATCCGGCAACATATACCGGTGTGTTTGACCAAATTCGAGATTTGTTTGCGTCGACAGTAGATGCGAAAGCAAAAGGATATACCAAGGGACGTTTCAGTTTTAATGTAAAGGGTGGACGTTGTGAAGCCTGTTCGGGAGATGGAATTATTAAGATAGAAATGCATTTCCTTCCGGATGTATATGTGCCTTGTGAAGTATGTCAGGGTAAGCGTTATAACCGTGAAACATTAGATGTAAAATACAAAGGTAAGAGTATTTATGATGTTTTGGATATGACAGTTGAGGAAGCATGTACTTTCTTTGACAAGGTTCCATCGATAAAAAGAAAGATGGAAGCGCTGTATGACGTAGGGCTTTCTTATATCAAATTGGGACAACCTTCGACAACGCTGTCCGGTGGTGAAGCGCAAAGAATTAAGCTTGCAACAGAGCTAAGCCGTCGTAGTACGGGTAAGACAATCTATATTTTAGATGAACCTACAACAGGACTTCATTTTGCAGATGTGCATAAGCTGGTAGAAATTCTACAGCGCTTAGCGGAAAGTGGTAATACCGTTGTAGTAATTGAGCATAATTTAGATGTAATTAAGACCGCAGACTATATTATAGATATTGGTCCGGAAGGCGGAGATGGTGGTGGAACTGTTATTGCAGAAGGTACTCCAGAAAAGATTACCACAGTAAAGAAATCTTATACTGGAAAATATATTAAGAGGATGTTGGATAAGGCAAAAAAATAAAGAAAAGTCAGTCTTGAAATGATGATTTTGAGACTGACTTTTTGGCTTTCTAGGATTAAGGTGTCAAAGGGGGGGATATAAATTATCCTAAGGCAAAATGCACAAAAAATATAAACGCAAACAACTGCAACGTGCTGACGAACGAACTAGTAACTACGACTAAAGCCTCTCAGCAAAGGCTTCGAGTCTAGTCTCCATAACTGGTGGATTTTGTCAGTCGCTAAAAGCGCAGTTTGAAACGTTTGCTTATTATATATCTTTGTGCAAATTGCTATACTGCATTTTGAATACCACCTTTTGACACCTTAATCTTTCTAGGAAAGTATTCGAAATGTAGTATGGGTAAAACAAGAATTTGACGAGAAATGTATCTTGATTGAGTAAAAAACATGCAAAAAAAATAAAAAAAACATGGTTTACAAAAGAGTTGTCAGATTATATAATATATTTACATAAAAAAAGCTAAAGTATTATGTAAAACAAACCGATATAGTTAGCAGATGGCAAATTCGGAGTTCTGAGGGTATATTTCTTATAAAAAAAGTGTGAAACCCCTTTGAAAAATGGTTAGATTAGGTTATAATGACCTAGTATGTTAAATTGATATCATTGGGTATAATGAAGATAGATAACCATTAGATAGAAAGGGGCAAAGAATAATGCAGTATACAGATATTGGAATAGACCTTGGAACAGCAAGTATATTAGTTTACATCAGAGGTAAGGGAGTAGTTTTAAAAGAACCTTCCGTAGTTGCTTTTGATAGAGATACTGAGAAGATAAAAGCTATCGGAGAAGATGCGAGATTGATGTTAGGTAGAACACCTGGGAACATCGTAGCGGTAAGACCGCTTCGTCAGGGTGTTATTTCTGATTATAGGGTTACAGAGCAGATGATGAAACATTTTATTCAGAAAGCTCTTGGGAGAAAAACATTCCGTAAACCAAGAATTGCGGTATGTGTACCTAGTGGAGTGACCGAAGTAGAGAAGAAAGCAGTAGAGGATGCTACCTATCAGGCAGGAGCAAGAGATGTTTCTATTATTGAGGAACCGATTGCGGCAGCAATTGGCGCTGGTATTGATATCAGCAAGCCTTGTGGAAATATGATTGTAGATATCGGAGGTGGTACATCTGATATCGCGGTTATTTCTCTTGGTGGAACTGTAGTCAGCGCATCTATCAAGGTTGCAGGCGATGACTTTGATGAAGCAATCGTCCGCTACATGAGAAAGAAGCACAATCTTTTGATTGGTGAGAGAACAGCAGAAGACATTAAAATCAAAATTGGGTCAGCATTCAAGAGAGCAGAAGTAGATTACATGGACGTCAGAGGACGTAATCTTGTGACAGGTCTTCCTAAGACAATTCGTGTTTCATCAGAGGAAACAGAGGAAGCATTACGTGAAGCCACTTCTCAAATTATTGATACGATTCATAATGTTTTGGAAAGAACTCCACCTGAGCTGGCAGCAGATATTGCAGACCGTGGTATTGTATTAACCGGTGGCGGAAGTCTGCTTCGCGGATTAGAGGATTTAGTAGAATCCAGAACAGGAATCAATACAATGACAGCAGAAGATCCTATGACAGCAGTAGCGATAGGTACAGGTAAATACGTAGAGTTCCTTGCGGGATACAGGGAAGATATCTAATTACACACTGCCTCTTAATTGATGACAATTAGGAGGGGCATATGCTTAGAGGTCTTTACACAGCCTATACTGGCATGTTGAATGAGCAGTATAGAATGGACATCATGTCGAACAATCTGGCTAATGCAGATACTGTAGGTTTCAAAAAGGAAGGTTCTACAAGTCAGGCATATTCAGAGGTAATGGCAGTTAAAATCAAAGATACTACAGAAGATCCGAATACACCAAAACGATTGGGAAATATGAGTCTTGGTGTAAAAATTGGAGAGACTTATACAGACTTCAGTCAGGGTTCGCTTAGGGATACAGGTAATACCTATGATTTGGCGCTCTCGGGTGATGGATTCTTTAATATCGAATTCACGAATAAGGCTGGAGAGACTTCTACAAAATATACAAGAGCCGGTAATTTCACACTTACCAAGGAGGGTTATCTGACAACCAAGGATGGCGATTATGTGCTTGGTGAGAATGGAAGAATTCAGCTCTCTACAACAGCAGGCAATACGGTAATCATGGAAGATGGAAGCATCTATCAGGATGACGTGCTTGTAACAAAATTGAAAATTACAGAATTTGAAGATACCAATTATTTAACTCATTATGGTGAAAGCATGTGGGATGCAAAGGAAGGGGCTGTGGCAAATGACGCAACAGACTTCCGTGTTCATCAAGGATATGTGGAAATGTCTAATATTTCAGTGGTAACTGAAATGGTGAATATGATTAGCATTCAGAGGCAATACGAAGCAAACCAGAAGCTGATTACAACCTATGATGAATCGCTGGATAAATCTGTGAATCAAATAGGCAGAGTTTAATAGGCGAGAGTTTGTTGAAATAGGCAAATTTGTGTGAGACGCAAAATTTGCGGGTTTATGATATGCACATATAATGAGGAGGAATAAATATGGTAAGATCTTTATGGACTGGTGCAACGGGTATGATTGCACAGCAGTTAAATGTTGATAATATTTCTAATAATCTTGCAAATGTAAATACAACTGGATACAAGGCAGAGGCAATGGAATTTAAGTCTCTTTTGTATCAGACGATACAGACGAAGACAACAACTGCTAATGGTGAAAATAAGCCAATTGGGGCGGAGGTTGGATTAGGCGTAAGAAATTCGTCCATTACTTCTATCTTCACACAGGGTAGTTTTTTGGAACAGGCAGGTCCTGCAAATTTTGCAATTGATGGACAAGGTATGTTTGGAATCCAGGGAGCAGATGGGAATACATATTATACCAGAAATGGACATTTTGTATTTGCAATAGGTGAAGAGGGCTTGACCTTAACGACGTCGGATGGACTTCCTGTATTAAGCACAGAAGGCGAACCGATTGTGTTAGAAGAAGATATGGTAGTGGATAAGCTTACAGTGAGTAAAGATGGAGAATTGTTCTATCCGAATGAAAAAGGCAATTATGAGAGTTTGGATATGACGATAGGTCTTTGGCAGGTTAGTAATCCTGCAGGTTTGAGCAAGATTGGTGATAGCTTGTATGAGATAACACCGGCCAGTGGAGAAGCGTTAAGCGAAGCTGATAATGATAATCTTACTAAGAGTGGTTTGAAACAGGGATACTTAGAAGGTTCGAATGTGCAGATTGCAGATGAAATGGTTAATTTGATAGTGGCACAGCGAGCTTATGAAATGAATTCCAAGGTTATTACGACTTCAGATGAGATGCTGCAGCAGGCAAATCAGCTGAAGAGATAAGAAGTGTAGAAATGTGATTTTACAGACTTGGAGGTAGTGTTTATGGAAATAAATGGAATGGGTTCAGTCTATTCAGATTATCTTACGAATTCGGCAACGAGCGGTAAGGCTTCTACATTGGAGTCGAAGCTTGATACAGATTCCTATGCGAATGCGTCAGATGAGGAGTTGATGGATGTATGCAAAGAGTTTGAGGCATATTTCTTAGAACAGGTTTTTGATGCTATGATGAAAACAGCAACTGTTTTTTCTGATGAGGAAGAGAATGGATATGCTGCAAAAATGGTAGATTATTTTAAAGATACCGCTGTTCAGGAGTTGACTGCGCAGGCAACGGAACAGAACAGTCTTGGAATTGCCCAGACCTTATATGAACAGATGAAAAGACAATATAGTGCAATTGATCCAGCCACACTTTAGTGGCTGTTTTTTTATTGGTTAAATTCAAGTTTAGTGGAGTAACATGTGCCGCCACAGCCGGCTACCATGCTGCTCATATCGGGACGCTTATTTGGTATTTTCTAAATGGAGAGTTTGGCAGCTTTGATTTGTCCTGCTCTCCGCATAGTTGCGCAAGCGCACTATCGTGGCATTCGCCAAGTAAGCCTGCAAGCAGTCTTGTTTGGCTCATTGCTAACACGCAAACTCGCCCTGCTA
>JAXJRB010000021.1:0-6369 GCA_036310845.1 Lachnospiraceae bacterium
ATATTAAATTCACAAGTTAATAAATCGCTCATTTTGATTTTCTCCTCATTCTGGTTCCATATTTTCGCAAGTCTGACTCTCCAGAAATATTGGTAAATCTTTGGTAAAATTGAGAGCGAAACACAAAAAACGCTTATTTTCGGGACTTATAAGACAATTTGAGACTTTTCATCATGCCCGGTAAATCCTGCCGTGTAATAGCAATAGTTTTAGAAAAATTAACCAATATTTTATTATTTCTTTTTTCGACAAAAAATCTTTCTGAGAAAATGTTGCGATTTTTCTGAAGCAAGCGCCTCATCAGAGAGCTGCTTATTGCCCTCAATTATTTTTTCAGCCAAAGCCTTTTGTTTATCTGCAGCTTGTCCGGCAGACAAGGCCGCTTGACTTTCTGCTAATTTATTTAATGTTTCAAGAAGCTGTTTATCTTTTTCCCGGTTATGCTCTCTTTCTTTTTCAAGCTCCGCCTGCAACTTCTCCACTTGCCCCCTTAAAAATACTACTTCGCTATCCTCCGGAGGTGTAAACGAGGGTGTAAACGAACCGTCAACCGTTGACGACAACTTATCATCAACTTGTTTACGGTCATTTTTCAAAAATGCCTGTTTTATAAGATTTTCACCGTCAACTGATATGTAAACGACACCGTCAACCGTTGACGTAAACGGCTGTAAAGCTGTTGACAGTTCCTTACTCTTTCTTTTTTGATGAACAGCTTGCTTTGATACACCAAGTTCATCAGCAATTTGTTTTACAGTTTTACTCATAATTACACCTATTCCTCTGACTCATCACTATTTATATTTTCACCGGCATTTATTCTTGCAATATCTTTAAGAAATTCATCTCCATCTTGAGGGAAGTCTATCAGAGCCGTTGTATATACTCTTACTTTTTCTTTTCCCTCATCTTCTCCATAAAAACCTTTGGATTGAATAAATTTAATACCGTGCATTTGCATATACTCCATAGACTTTACAATGCTTCCCTTTGTCCCCTCTAATCGCATACCAACCGTAAGATGAGCCATAACACACACTCCTAATATTATTTTATTTTTTTAATTCACCTAAAATATAATCGCTTAATTTCTGTGACGGTGTTATTTTAACTGCAATATGACCGTCACGCTCAAGCTGTTCCAAGCGCTCGGCTCGCAGACGTTCCTGCTGCAGCTCGGCAACTATTTCATCATAGTATTTAATAACCGTATTTCTATCTGCTCCCACAGCTCTTGCTATTGCTGCCTTTTTTGTTATACCCGGATTTTCTCTCATATACTCCATTATAACATTCTTTTTACTTTTTCTGCCGTTCCCAGCTCTCCAATTCACATTGCCATTTATTTCATCACGCACAAAATTCATCAGCTTAACGTGTTCAGCCTGTTTTCTGCCGTTTCTTTTATTTTTTTCAATCTGCAGACCGGACAATTTTGCAATATCATCTCTTGGGAATGTAACATAGTCCTCATTATACATTTCCAAAGCACATTTTACATCATCTTCGGTAAATCGGTTTATATCCTCAATACTCATATCGTCATAAACTTCTAAAAGAGAATAAGCATCCCTCATCAGCTCGCCTTCTTCGATACAACATTTTTTTGCATATATAGCCAATGTCATTATACCATAAAATCTATGACCGACTTTTATTTCAGTTTTAATTCGATTAAGCCACCAATCATATAAATCTCTTTTTATAGTCCATCTGCCCCGGCGCTCTTTTCTTACTATCCGCTTTTCATACCAATCAGGATATTTTTCTTTTGCCTCCTCGATTGATAACCGGCTTTTCATCATAATACTTTTAACGTGCTGCTGTTCTCCGTTTGAATCAGGAATAAAAGTTAAAAGTTCATCTAAAGAAATTCTATCTCCAACCGAATAAGCAACAACAGGGTATTTTTCTCCCAGTTTGGTACACGTTCCAATCACTCTGAAACCCTGCATTATTCCCTGCATTTGCGGTTCTTTAATCGTAGAAGTAAACCTATTCCATATCTGCCGAGTCAAAGCATATTTCAACTCTTTCATATACAACTGATTTTGCGGATACATAGGAACAGGCTCATCCAAAACATAATATAAATGCAACCCGGTACCACTATTTACGACAAAGGTAGCCTTTGGCAAAATATCTTTATCCATCTGATGAAGCACGTCCCGGAGCTGCGGCATATCTACACCATCAAGGTCAAACACCAAAGCATACAAATACCGAGCGTTTTTAGCATTTCGCTGTTTTCCGTAATACGAAATTGGAGACATAATAGTAAATTCAGACTTGTTAAGCTCATTCAACTCTTCGAGATTATCCGTAATTGTATATCTTTTCCCTTTACCATTTCTTTTAAGCTCAACCGCAATACCGTTTTCTTTATACTTTTTTTCAATCGTCACAGCAATAGCATTAGGTTTATTATCTTCATAGTGTCCTTTTCGCTCAAAAGCTCCTTCAGGAAATATGTATCTATAAAAATCATACGGCTCAATCTGCTCATAAAACTGATTAAGCAACGCATTTTTATTTATATATAAAAATCTTTGTTGTTTTAACAATTCAGACCTATCAGACAGCATAAAAACACCTCCCAACAATAAAGGGGGAAAAGGGAGAGCAAAAAAGCGGTCGCTTACGCTCCCTTAAAGAAAAAGTCACCTCTCCCTTTTCCCCCTCGCTCCACCTATGGAAAGCGTGGAAAACTCCGCTGGAGTTTACGCACCCTTACCACAGGTTACGCTCACCCCCATATTCCTCTCCGACTTTTTCCATAGATTTATAAAAAATATTTTTTTATTTTTTTTAGTAGCCCTAAAGGGCTATACGGGGCATATATTATCAATGAATTTTTTCAGCACTTTTATAATACCATAAATTTTCTCAAAATACAATATATTGTGATAAATTTTATTATCCCCACAAAAATATTTTTTATAAATCTATAAAATACCATTGACAAATCCGCAAAAATCGGATATACTATGTATATACTAATAATGGAGGTGTTCTAAATGACAACAACCATTCAGAAGTGGGGCAATAGTCAAGGGATCAGAATCCCAAAGTTTCTGCTCGATGCAGTTCAATGGAGTGACGATGAGCAGCTTGTATTAAGCGCCGACAAAAACAAAATCATAATTGAAAAAGCAGAGCCAAGAAAAAACATCATGGAACTTTTTGCTAATTTTGACGGCGAATATGTTCCGGTTGAAATGGATTGGGGACAGCCGGTAGGAGAAGAAGTATGGTAAGTCAAGGAGATATTATAAAAGTCAGCTTTGATCCCCAAAAAGGACACGAACAAGCTGGCTACCGCCCGGCAGTAGTAGTAAGCAATGATTTTTTCAATCAGAAAACCAATCTTGCTATAATTTGCCCCATAACAAACACAAACAATAAATTCCCTTTGCATATCCCTTTAGATAACAGAACGCAGACAACCGGTGTTATTTTATGTGAACACGTCAAGGCATTAGATCTTAATGCAAGACCGCACACGGTTGTGGAGCAGCTCCCAAAGGAGATTTTGACAAAGGTAATAAATGTTGTGTTTTCAGAAATCGAACAAATTTAGAAACAAAAGCGGCTGTTACAGGCCGCTTTTGTTCGTTTTAAGCCTGTTTAATATAAAACCCCACACGATCGCCTTAAAAACGATTTAAGAGCCGTTTTTGAGCCTCTGGCAACCATCAACACATACGCATATCTTTCGGAACGCAAGATAACGGTTTTGTGTGATAAAAGGCTATTTCCCAATATCCCAATCGAAAATTCATTCTTAACTTTCTTTCAAGCATAACATTGTATTTTTTATGAATTTTTGACCATTCATTATCTTCTATCATAGCAGCATAGCCGTTTGAATAACCGGCAGTAATTCCTATTTTTGAAATAAAAAATTGTCCGTTTTCATCTTTTACAAATAATTCATCAATTATCTGCTTTCTTGCCTGTTCCTCTGTAAAATCTATCGTGTACGGACTCTGCAGAACCGTCTCCCATAAAACAATTTTATGGTTTTTTCTGTTTATTCTGAAAGTATAATCTTTTTCTGATGAAGAGCATACAACATACCCTGTATGCTCCTTTTTTGGTTTTAATTTTCTGTCGGCGTTCGCACGTTCCCGGTTAATTCTCAAAAGATTTTCATTCAGCCCACGTTGGTATTCGATTTCAGCATTTGCTGCAGCAAGCTCCTGTTTAATCTTTTCCACTTGCTCATCAGCAGCTTTGTATGCCTCATTTATTTCTCTTTTTGCTTCAACATTTGCTCTATCTATATTTTTTCGGGCTTTTTCTTCTGCTTCACTTTTCCCGGCTTTTGCTACCCTTAATTCTGTTTCTTGGTTGTTATATTCTTTCCTGGTTAATATCACATATTCCCATTCAGAGCTTGAATATCCCCCTTGCACTTCTTTATATCCGCCAAAGGGTGTTTTTTTAACATATTCAGACATTTCCGCACCCCCTTACAATCCTCTAAGGTAATTTGTAGCAAAAACTTCTGCTCTATTATGTCCGAGAGCTTTACTGCACATTGTCATCGCAGCTCTATCAAGTTTTCTCTTTACCTCGTCCTTTCTGCAGGTGTAAACATCACTTTGATATTTTCTTCCTGTTCCCTTGTTAATTTTATCATACGGAATATCTTTAATATCCCTTGCATGAGCTTTATACACCGCAGTTGCATACTCGGCTCTGTAACCGTGTATGTCGGCAGCTCCGTGTATATGCTCCCACACCTTTTTTTCTTCCGGTGTTTTTATAATTCTGTCGGCAATCTGCTTCTGATGTTCTCCGATAATCGGGCTATATCGTTCTCTGCCACCCTTGCCTATACCTTTTCGGATATGCACATAATATTCTTCCTCAAAGTATCTTGTATCTTTCAAAATTCCTAACTGCTTCTCATCGGCGGCCGTTCGCTTGTCCTCTGGTATGCTCTCCAGCTTTGTTATTTCCGCCTCGATTTCGGTTTTGGTTATTATATCCCCACCCTTAATCGAGGACAGCTCACATCTCCTCAAGCCTGTTCCCTTACAGAATTTCACAAGCTCATCATTGTTTTTTTCTGAAAAATGATGGTCTCTCTTTGCCGTTCCTCTGCTCCTCTTTATATCTTCCCTGTGTCGTTTCGGAGGCTGATAATAATTTTCATCATCGGGACTAATGCCATAGAGCTTACCCAACGCTTTCGCCTCAAGGTGCATTGTCGAAGCTGACAACCCCTCTGCCTCTCTTTTCTGCAACCACTCATTTACATATTTTTTTGCACTTTTTAATGTTGTGCATTTCAGATCGGTTTCCTGCACGTACTTAATAAAATATTTTATATGTTTCCAATAACTCTTGTAGGTGTTAAAGGAAAATATTTTGTCTTTCTCCGTTCCGTTCTTCATAGCCTCTTTTTTGCTTTCGCCAAAGGCTTGCATACTTGTCAATTTATCGTATGCTTGCTGATGAAGAGTTTTAGAATAAGCTTTGTTTTTTCTTCCCATCAGAAAAACCTCCTTTCTCTGATGTTCAAATGGTGTTAAAGCTAAAGCCGCCTCCTGCAAGAATTAAATTCTCTGCATTCAGCAAAATACACTTTTTAAGGTCTTATGTGTGACCGGTTTGGAATTAAATTCCGACACTTTTTCTTCTTGCTTATGTGTGCAGCCTTATTTATTATTTTAATCACTTTCTACGGCAGTTAAGGTTCTGTCGGCTTTTTGTAGAGTACAGCATCTCTCCGGCAATTTGTCAGTATGTCCGGCTACATTCAACGATACGTTTGCTTACAATGTGCTTTCAAAAGATTACTTACACAAAGGTCAATGATACATTTTTTCAATTCACAAGGTTACTGCGACAAGCCTATGTATCATATAGGTGTATCAAACCTAAACGGCTTCTACATTATAAAATAATGTACCTCCGGCAATTTCCCGGAACGCTCTGAGCCTAAACACTATTTACCCTCGCTCAGACGAGCCTCTTTTTCATTTTCTATTATACCATACCCGAAAATGTTTGTCAACATATTACACTAAATCTATAACATAACGGTTTACCCGTACACGATATGCGCATACGGGTAAACCGTTATGGCAAAAAAAATAGAGGTCGGCGAATATTGCCGACCTCTATTTTTTTATGTTATGGTCTGTGATCAATGTTGAATGATTCGGTGTCTGACCCCGTTGTATAACTTACAGTTACATTTTCAGGAGATACTTCCCATGCCTGATTTACAAGACTAGAAGACATTCCCCAGTTTTCATATGTAGAGGTATTTCTATTATACCGAAAGACAGCGTAAGTAATAGAATATCTATGGACAATTACATTTACAACTCACGCAGTTTCCACCGCCTTGTA
>JAXJRB010000022.1:0-11188 GCA_036310845.1 Lachnospiraceae bacterium
GAGCCGGACGCATCCTCTTTTCCCTCAGGAGGATTGCGTGCCACTTTTGAAGCAAGAGGATATACCGCATGGGATCCCACATCTTATGCTTTCATAAAAGGAAAGACCCTGTGTATTCCTACTGCATTTTGCTCATACGGAGGAGAAGCTTTGGATAAGAAAACTCCGTTACTTCGTTCCATGGAGGCATTAAATAAGCAGGCACTTCGCATCCTTCATCTGTTTGGAAACGACGATGTAAAGTGTGTGCGTACTTCGGTAGGTCCTGAGCAAGAATACTTCCTGATTGACAAAGAAATGTACGATAAGCGTCCGGACCTCCGCTTTACCGGACGTACCCTCTTTGGTGCCAAGCCACCCAAAGGACAGGAGATGGATGATCATTACTTTGGTGTAATTAAGCCGAGAGTTGCAGCATATATGGAGGAATTAAATGAGGAACTTTGGAAGTTAGGTATTTTGGCTAAGACAGAGCATAATGAGGTTGCTCCTGCACAGCACGAACTGGCTCCGATTTATTCTACAACCAATATTGCTACAGATCATAACCAGTTGACCATGGAGATAATGCAGAAGGTTGCAGCAAAGCACGGACTGGTATGTTTGCTTCATGAAAAACCGTTTGCGGGTGTAAACGGAAGTGGTAAGCATAACAACTGGTCAATGGCAACAGATGCAGGAGTGAACCTGCTTTCTCCGGGCGAAACCCCTTATGAAAACGCACAATTTTTATTGTTCTTATGCGCAGTAATCAAGGCTGTAGATGATTATCAGGATCTGCTTCGTCTTTCTGTAGCAACAGCAGGAAATGACCACAGACTTGGTGCAAATGAAGCACCTCCGGCAGTGGTATCTATTTTCCTTGGGGATGAACTGAATGCTGTTTTAGAAGCGATTGAGAATAATACACCTTATGCAGGAACACAGAAGACACAAATGAAGCTCGGAGTGGATGTTTTGCCTAAGTTTAACAGAGATACAACGGACCGTAACCGTACATCACCGTTTGCATTTACAGGAAATAAATTTGAATTCCGTATGCTGGGTTCTTCTAATAGTATTGCATGTGCAAATATTATGCTGAATAGTGCAGTTGCTGAGAGTTTGAAGAGTTATGCCGACAGACTGGAAAAGGCAGAAAATTTTGAAGATGCATTACATGAGATGATTCGTAAGACCATTAAGGACCACAAGCATGTTATTTTCAATGGAAACGGTTACGATGATACATGGATTGAGGAAGCTACTGAAAAGAGAGGGCTACTCAATTATCGTACCACACCAGATTGTATGCCACATTTGCTTGATGAAAAGAATGTGAAGATGCTGACATCCCATGGAGTATTTTCGGAGGCAGAATTGAAATCCAGATGTGATATTATGCTGGAGAATTACTGCAAGACTGTCATAATTGAGGCAAATACAATGGTTGACATGGCAAAGACACAGATTGCACCGGCTGTGGAAGAATATATAGTTGAATTGGCAAAAGCGGTTAGTGCGAAGAAATCAGTGGATGCAGGCTTAGCTTGTTGCTATGAAAGTGGTTTAATTAAGAAGCTGTCTGCCCTGACAGAAAGAATAGCTATTAAAACAGAGGAATTGGAGAAGGCTTTAATAGAGCTTCATCATGCAGAGGATAGCGTTATGGAAGCAAATATGATCAGAGATGCTGTACTTGTTAAGATGGGTGAGTTAAGACTTGCTTGTGATGAAGCAGAAACTGTAACAGCAAAGAAATATTGGCCGTTCCCGACCTATGGAGATTTGTTGTTCAGTGTAAGATAGTGTACAGACGAAAATGAGATTAAGAAAGAAGGAATGTTTATGACTTACAGTGCTGTTAATACAATATGGGTACTTATTGGTGCCGCTTTGGTATTTTTTATGCAGGCTGGTTTTTCCATGTGTGAGGCCGGATTTACCAGAGCAAAGAATACAGGTAATATCCTTATGAAAAACTTAATGGACTTTTGTATTGGTACACCGGCGTTCTGGCTGGTAGGATTTGGACTAATGTTTGGTGGTGGAAATGCTATTATCGGTAAGTTCGACCCGTTGATCAGGGGTGATTACAGTAGCATTTTACCCGCAGGGGTTCCACTTTGGGCATTTGCTATTTTCCAGACAGTATTTTGTGCCACCTCTGCAACAATTGTATCTGGTGCTATGGCAGAACGAACAAAATTCAGTGCTTATTGTATTTACTCTGCCGCAATTTCTCTTTTGATTTATCCAATCTCAGGACATTGGATTTGGGGAGGTGGCTGGTTGTCGCAGATGGGCTTCCATGATTTCGCAGGCTCCACAGCAGTACATATGGTTGGCGGTGTTTGTGCATTGATTGGTGCCAAGATTCTGGGTCCCCGTATTGGTAAGTATGACAAGGACGGAAAGCCTCGTGCTATCTTAGGACATAACCTGACCTTTGCTGCACTAGGTGTATTTATTCTTTGGTTTTGCTGGTTTGGTTTCAATGGTGCATCTACAGTAGGTATGGACAGTGATGCATTAATGGAAACGGCCGGAAGAGTATTCTTCAATACGAACATGGCAGCAGCAGTTGCTTGTTGTGTGACATTAATTTTTACATGGATTCGATATAAGAAACCTGATGTGTCTATGACATATAATGCAGCTTTGGCTGGTCTTGTTGGTATTACAGCAGGATGTGACGCAGTAAGCCCGGTAGGTGCAGCAGTGATTGGCATCGTATGTGGTATTTTGGTTGTTTTGTCAGTTGAATTTTTTGATAAGGTGGCTAAAATTGATGATCCGGTAGGTGCAATATCTGTTCACTGCGTATGTGGTGCTGCTGGAACAATTCTTGTCGGTTTATTTGCAACAGGTGTGACAACAGAGGCTGGTTTATTTTATGGTGGCGGTTTACATTTGCTTGGCGTACAGACCCTTGGTGTTCTTTCTGTTGCAGCATATGTAGCAGTTGTGATTACAATTGTATTTATGGCAATTAAGTACACTATTGGTCTTAGAGCTGATGCAGAAGATGAAATTGCAGGACTTGATGTTTCAGAGCATGGTTTGTTGACTGCTTATGCAGGTTTTGCAATGCTTCCTGATACTGCTACTACAGATGAAGAGAATGTTCCTGTCATGGTAACCGGAGATACTCCTGTAGCAGAAGCAATACCGGTTAAGAAGGTTCCGACCTTTGAGGAGGGAACACCAAAGTTTACTAAGGTTGAGATTATTTGTAAGGAATCCAGATTTGAAGCATTGAAGACTGCCATGATGGAGCTTGGTATTACAGGTATGACAGTATCCCATGTTCTGGGTTGCGGTGTTCAGAAGGGTAAGCCTGAATATTATCGTGGTGTGCAGGTAGAAGCAAATCTGCTTCCTAAGGTACAGATTGATATTGTGGTAAGTAAGGTTCCGGTACGCAGTGTGATTGAAACTGCTAAGAAGGTACTTTACACCGGACATATCGGTGACGGAAAAATCTTTGTTTACGATGTTGAAAATGTAGTAAAGGTTCGTACCGGTGAAGAAGGATTTGATGCGTTGCAGGATGTAGAGTAATACATTCTTTAATAACAGAATATTTATGAAAAGCGTTTGAGAAAAGAGAAGTAATACAGGAAATCGCTCACAGCGAGCATGGGATGGTGGGAGCCATGCAGCATGAGCCTGTATGAATAACACTTTTCGAGCTGCAATCTGAAAAGAGGATTCTTAGTAGGTGCGCCGTATCGTTACACGTTAGTTGACAGAGTCTTGATTGAGGCTTGGAAAATGAGAACAAATATAGGTGGCACAGCGAGCACAGCACTTGCCCTATAGAATGCTGAATTACTAAAATTTTGGAGGTACATTCATATGTGTTCTATTATGGGTTATTGCAGCCGCAGTGCTGCCTTTGATGCATTTAGGAAAGGATTTGACAAGACAATTTCGAGAGGACCTGATGATAGCCGGATTGTGGATACAGGGGATGGATTTCTTGGATTTCACAGATTGGCTATTATGGGACTGACACCATCCGGCATGCAGCCCTTTAAGCTAGGAAAAAGCTATGTGGTTTGTAATGGAGAGATTTATGGATTTGAAAAACTGAAGCAGGAGCTTTCAAAAAAATATGCATTTGAAAGTGATTCAGACTGCGAAATTCTTTTACCCCTTTACAAAGAATACGGAACAGAGATGTTTGCCATGTTGGATGCAGAGTTTGCCTGCATCATTTATGATGGTGATTTGGAAGAATATATCGCCGCCAGAGACCCAATAGGAATTCGTCCGTTATATTATGGATACGATAAAGAGGGAGCAATTATTTTTGCAAGTGAAGCAAAAAACTTAGTGGGCTTGACTGATAAAATCATGCCGTTTCCACCGGGACACTATTATAAAGGCGGTCAATTTGTTTGCTACTGTGATATTGCAAAGGTAGATGACGTTTGTTATGACGATTTGGAGACCGTTTGCAGAAATATCCACGATAAGCTTGTGGCAGGTGTGGAGAAACGACTTGTTGCAGATGCAAAGGTAGGATTCTTACTTTCAGGGGGATTGGATTCTTCGTTAGTATGTGCGATTGCAGCGAAGAAAAGCACGGAACCCATAAAGACATTTGCCATTGGTATGAGTGAGGATGCCATTGATTTGAAGTATGCAAAGCAGGTAGCAGATTATATTGGCAGTGAGCATAAGGAAGTTTACATGACGTCTGCTGAGGTGCTGGCATCTTTGGAAACGGTTATTCAGTTATTGGGAACCTATGATATTACCACCATCCGGGCATCCGTGGGCATGTATTTAGTATGTAAGGCAATCCATGAGCAGACGGACATCAGAGTGCTTCTGACAGGCGAAATATCGGATGAATTATTTGGTTATAAATATACGGACTTTGCACCAAATGCGACTGCATTCCAGAAGGAATCCCAGAAAAGAATCAGGGAATTGCATATGTATGATGTGCTTCGTGCGGACCGCTGCATATCCGTGAATTCATTGGAGGCAAGAGTACCATTTGGAGATATTGATTTTGTAAAGTATGTTATGTCCGTAGACCCGGAATTGAAATTAAATAAATATGGAAAGGGAAAATATTTGCTTCGCCATGCATTTGAAGAGGGAGATTATTTACCTGAGGAAATTCTTTGGAGAGAAAAAGCGGCATTTTCAGATGCAGTTGGACACTCTATGGTTGATTATTTAAAGGAATATGCACAAAAGCAATATTCAGACGAAGAATTTGAAAGCAGATGTAAAAGCTATACCCATGCCAGACCATTTACAAAAGAATCCTTATTATATAGAGAGATTTTTGAAAAGTATTATCCGGGTCAGTCTGAGATGGTTGCAGATTTCTGGATGCCGAACAGGGAGTGGGAAGGCTGCGATGTAAATGATCCTTCTGCAAGGGTACTATCTAACTATGGTGACAGTGGAAAATAGAATGGATGTCAAATATATTACTGGAAATATAAGCGAAAAAGACACAAAAAATTCACATAATTTGTTAGCACTCACACTTGACGAGTGCTAACAAAGGTGCTATAACATAATTAGAAACAGGAGAAAGAAAGAACCACGAGTTCATGATTCTTCCTAAACATCCCCAGTTTCAAAATATAATTTGGAAAAGGAGCGATGATTATGTTAACACCTAGTATTTTTGGAGAAAATTTATTTGACGAGTTCTTTGATGATTTCTTTGATTTTCCGGTATTTGATGATCGGGCAATGAAGAAAGCACAGAAAAAACTGTATGGTCGTCATGCTGCAAACATGATGAAAACAGATGTGAAAGAACAGGATGATCATTATGAAGTGGATATCGATCTTCCGGGATTTAAGAAAGAGGAACTTTCACTAGAACTGAAGAATGGATATTTGATGATCAATGCAGCGAAAGGTCTCGACAAAGAGGAAAAAGAAGAAAAGACGGGAAGATTTGTCCGTCGTGAACGTTACGTAGGCAGTATGAGCAGATCGTTCTATGTGGGCGAGGATATCAGACAGGAAGATATTCATGCGAAGTACGAAAGCGGAGTATTAAGACTGTCTATTCCAAAGCAGGAAGAGAAAAAAGCGCAGATAGAAGATAAAAAGTATATTGCTATTGAAGGATGAATGCCCTTCAAAAAAAGATGGTAATGTGAATTTGGCCCGGAGTCATTATGGCTTCGGGCTATTTATATGGAACGATTAACAGAGATATGAAATAGATCGATGAAAGTAAGGATTTTTAGACAAAATGGATTGACAAGATAAAAGTTAAGCGGTAAAATAACGTGCGTAAAGGCAAAGGCGTCTTTAAGTTTTAAATGAACTTAAAGGCGTCTTTGTCTTTTTTTGCGTGAAAATACGCAGGATTAGCTTTAAAGGAGGAAATGCGAAATGCAAAAATGTGAGCAATTATATGAAGGGAAAGCAAAAAAGGTCTTCTTAACGGAGAACCCGGATGTCCTGATTGTATCCTATAAGGATGATGCGACTGCTTTTAATGGATTGAAGAAAGGGACAATTGTTGGAAAGGGTGCAATTAACAATCGCATGACCAATCTATTGTTCCAGAGAATTGAGGCAGAAGGTGTACCTACTCATTATGTTCAGGAATTAAATGATAGGGAAACCGCAGTTCGCAGAGTAGAAATTGTTCCTCTTGAGGTAATTGTGCGAAATGTTGCCGCAGGTAGCTTTTCAAAACGTTTAGGAGTTCCCGAAGGTACAGAGTTGGCAGAGCCGACTATTGAGTTTTCATACAAGAACGATGAACTTGGGGATCCGTTGATTAACAGTTCTTTTGCAAAAGCACTTGACCTTGCAACTGCAACTGAAATAGAAACCATAAAGAAATACGCTTTTAAGGTAAATGATATTTTGAAATTGGAGTTTCTAAAGGCAGGACTTCGATTGATAGATTTTAAGATAGAATTTGGACGTTTTCATGGAAAAATCATTCTTGCTGATGAAGTATCACCGGATACATGCCGTTTGTGGGATGTTGAGAGTGGAGACAAGATGGACAAGGACCGTTTCCGTAGAGATTTAGGCAATGTGGAAGAGGCATATATCGAGGTTGCCAGAAGATTAGGATTAGAAATAGAGAAGGAGTAAACAGTGATGAGAACAGATATTTATCAATCCCCTTTGTGTGAACGTTATGCAAGTAAGGAAATGCAGAGTATATTTTCCAATGACAGGAAGTTTACTACATGGAGAATGCTTTGGATTGCACTTGCGGAAAGTGAACAGGAGCTTGGACTCCCTATTTCTGATGAGCAGATTCAGGAAATGAAGTCTCAAATCAGTAACATAGATTATGAAAAGGCAAAGAAATATGAAAGAGAACTTCGTCATGATGTTATGGCACATGTACATACCTATGGAGATGCATGTCCACATGCAGCAGGTGTTATTCATTTAGGAGCTACCTCATGCTATGTGGGGGATAACACAGATATTATTCTCATGCAAAGTGCACTTATACAGATTAAGAATCTGCTTCTTAACGCAGTAGAGGCACTTAGCGAGTTTGCAATGGAGTACAAGGGGCTTCCTACCCTTGCATATACACATTTTCAGGCAGCACAACCAACAACAGTAGGAAAAAGAGCTTGTCTTTGGATGAATGATTTGCTGTTTGATATTGAACAGCTTGATTTTCAACTGAATAATTTGAAACTGCTTGGCTGTAAGGGAACTACTGGGACAGGTGCCAGCTTTTTGGAATTGTTTGATGGAGATGAGAAGAAGGTAGAATTGTTGGAGCAGAAAATCGCAAGTAAAATCGGCTTTTCACAATGTCAGAGTGTCAGTGGTCAGACATATACCAGAAAAGCTGATTTTGCAGTTTTACAGGTATTATCCGGAATTGCGCAGAGTGCGTCAAAATTTTCCAGTGATATCAGATTACTCAGTCATTTAAAAGAGGTAGATGAGCCTTTTGAAGAAAAACAGATTGGTTCCTCTGCCATGGCATATAAAAGAAATCCTATGAGAAGTGAACGCATTGCATCCTTGGCTCGCTATGTGATTTGCGATTTACAGAATACAGCAATAACAGCATCCACGCAGTGGTTTGAGAGAACATTGGATGATTCTGCCAATAAGCGTTTGTCTGTGCCGGAAGCATTTCTTGCAACGGATGCCATCCTCAATCTGTATATCAATGTGATTAGAGGTCTTAAGGTTTATCCGGCTGTAATAAAGAAGCATCTTGATGCAGAACTTCCGTTTATGGCAACAGAAAATATTTTAATGTATTGCGTAAAGAATAAAGGCGGAGACAGGCAGGAATTACATGAGGCAATCCGTATACATTCGGTGAAAGCGGCAGAACAGGTAAAAGCATTCGGTAAGGATAACGATTTAATAGAGCGTATTAAAGCAGACGAATCGTTTGGCTTGACTGAAGCAGAAATGGAAAGTCTGCTTGACCCTGTAAAATTTACAGGCATGGCAGAATACCAGTGTGAAAAATTTATTACGGAAACGGTAAAACCACTGTTAGAAAGAAATAAACAGCGAGTTAATGTGGCAGCACAGATTAATGTTTAGGAGGGAATGATATGCTTACATCAATTGTCGGAACAAACTGGGGTGATGAAGGAAAAGGTCGTATGGTTGACCTGCTCAGTGAAAAGTATGATATTGTGGTTCGTTATCAGGGTGGAAATAATGCCGGACATACTGTGATTAATGAAAAGGGTAAGTTTGTAATGAACCTGATGCCTTCCGGAATATGCAGAGAGAATACGGTTAATATTTTGGGACCGGGCATTGTAATTGATTTGGAACATTTATATGGAGAAGTAAGAAAGCTGTCTGAAAAAGGTGTTGCAGTAACACCGCAGCATTTGAAGATTAGTGACAGAGCTACCATATGTATGCCTTATCATAAGCTAATGGATTGTTTGGAAGAAGACAGACTACTGGATAAGAAATTTGGTTCTACACGCAGAGGTATCTCTCCGGTATATGCAGATAAGTATATGAAAAAAGCATTGCGTATGGGGGATTTGTTACATTTGGAATGTCTGGAAGAGCGGTTAGATGCTCTTGTTGAGTGGAAAAACCTTACTGTGGAAAATGGATATGGACATGAGCCTGTTGAAGCAGAAGAAATGCTTACATGGTTACAGACCTATGGAGAGTTTTTTATTCCATTTATCTGTGATACGACTGAGTATTTGGGAAATGCCATTGCAGAAGGAAAGTCCATTATGTTTGAAGCACAGCTTGGTGCTCTCAGAGATATTGATTTTGGAATTTATCCTTATACTTCTGCATCTACAACACTGGCATCCTATGCACCAATTGGTGCAGGCGTACCTTTTGTGAAATTGGATGAAAGTATCGGTATTATGAAGGCTTATTCAAGCTGTGTAGGAGAAGGACCATTTACCTGTGAGCTGTTTGGAGACGAAGCGGAAGAACTTCGTGCAGCAGGCGGGGAGTATGGTGCAGCAACTGGGCGACCTAGAAGGGTAGGCGGTTTCGATGTTGTGGCTTCCAGATATGGTACAAAAATGCAAGGCTGTACATATGTGGCATTAACAAAATTGGATGTGCTTTCCTACATGGAAAAAATTCCTGTGTGTGTAGCATATGAGGTTGATGGTCATAGAGTAGAGACATTTCCATCCGGTATAGAAGAGTTAAATAAAGCAAAGCCAATTTATGAATACCTGCCGGGCTTCCAGTGTGACATAAGTAATTGTAGGACAGCGGATGACCTTCCGAAGGAGGCATTGGAATATATAAGATACATTGAAAAAATGATTGAATGCCCAATCAAGTATGTGTCTGTCGGTGCAGAACGTGATGCATATATTACGATGTTTTAAGAAGGGTATAGAGGTATTATGACAAAATTTATTTTTGTGACCGGAGGTGTAGTATCCGGTCTTGGAAAAGGAATAACAGCTGCTTCCCTTGGGCGTCTGCTTAAAGCAAGAGGTCTGAAGGTTGCCGCTCAGAAGCTGGATCCATATATTAATGTGGATCCCGGTACTATGAGTCCTTATCAGCATGGAGAGGTGTATGTTACGGAGGATGGTGCGGAAACGGATTTGGACTTGGGACATTATGAAAGATTTATTGATGAGGATTTAAACAAATACTCAAATCTGACTACAGGAAAGGTCTACTGGAATGTTTTGAATAAGGAACGAAGAGGTGAATATCTCGGCTCAACAGTACAGGTTATTCCACATATTACAAATGAGATTAAGGAGTTTGTGTACCGTGTAGGAAAACAGACGGATGCAGATGTTGTAATCACGGAAATTGGTGGAACGATTGGAGATATTGAATCACAGCCATTTTTAGAAGCAGTGCGCCAGATTTCGTTAGAGGTAGGCAGAGAGAACAGTCTCTTTATTCATGTTACTTTAGTGCCGTATTTAAGTGGTTCAGAAGAGCATAAATCTAAGCCGACACAGCATTCTGTAAAGGAACTGCGAGGCATGGGTATTAATCCCAATATCATTGTTCTTCGTTCTGACAGACCGTTGGAAGAGTCTATCTTTCAGAAAATAGCGCTTTTTTGTAATGTAAAGGCGGACTGCGTGATTGAAAACAGAACATTACAAAATCTTTATGAAGCACCACTCATGCTGGAAAAATCTAATTTTTCCGCTGTTGTGTGCAGGGAATTGTGCATGGAAACAGCAGAGCCGGATTTAAAAGAATGGGAACAGATGGTGGAGCGAATCAGAAATCGTTCAAAGGAGGTTCATATTGGATTAGTAGGTAAATATGTGAAGCTTCATGATGCATATCTGTCCGTGGCGGAAGCTATGAGTCACGCGGGGTATGAGTTGAATACCGTTGTGAAAATCCATTGGATTGATTCAGAAAATATAGAAAAGGAAAATGTGAAAGAAGTATTTAAAGGATTACATGGAATCATTGTTCCGGGAGGCTTTGGAAACCGTGGTATAGAAGGCATGATTTTAGCTGCAAACTATGCACGTGAAAATAAGATACCTTATTTCGGTATCTGCCTGGGAATGCAGATTGCAGTAATTGAATTTGCCAGAAATGTATTAGGGCTTAGTGATGCACATTCCGGAGAATTTGATGAGCAGTGTGTTCATAAGGTCATTGACTTTATGCCGGGACAGAGTGATGAGATTGACAAAGGCGGTACTTTACGTCTTGGAAGTTATCCGTGCAGTATCAAGCAGGGAACAAAAATGGAAAAGTGCTATAA
>JAXJRB010000023.1:0-1948 GCA_036310845.1 Lachnospiraceae bacterium
ACGTTATTACAGCTTGGAAACATTGACGGAACAGTTTCAGCCGATGTGCTTGCTCAGATTAGCGCAGAATACTTTGAGGAATTTAATAAGAGATATGGTTCTCATGTACATATTTTGGACTGGGCTTTACATCTTGATGAAGCTACTCCGCATATCCATGAAAGGCACGTTTTTGACAATAATGAAATTGATAAATTGAAGGAACGGATTGCAGAGGCAAATCATGAGTTGGAGCAAATCGATGATGATATGTATTCATGCAATCCGGTCCTGAATTCTATTTTACGCGTGAAGATAGGCATGGCAAAAAAGGAAAACATTGCATGTTCCATAGAAATGATGATTCCTACAGATTTCAATATGGAATATGGTGATATGGGTATTCTATATGGTAATTTGCTGGATAATGCTATTGAAGCATGTAGTTTTGTGGAACCGAATAAGAGATTTATTCGCATGAAGAGTAAGATGATGAATGGAAATCTGATAATATCGGTAATCAACAGCAAGCAAGAGAAAAGGAATGCGGCTTTAGTAACGACAAAACCAGATAAGGAAAATCATGGAAGAGGAGTAAGGAGCATACGTAAGGTTGTGGATAAGTATGACGGAACCATTGAATTTGAAGATAAAGGAGAAACGTTCGAAGTAACGGGGATACTTTATGAGGTGGGATGAGAAAAGAGGAACGCTTGTACATTTATAAAAAATATATTCAAACAGGTGTTTTCATGTTATAATAAACCCAAGAAATACATATGATAATAGGAAAGAAAAATGGCAGAAAAAGATTTAGCAGAAAAGAAATTAGAAGATTACGGAGATGTATTTGCTGATATATACAATACATTATTGTTTGAAAAGCAATTACTTGTTCCGGAACAGTTATTTGCAGGATCGACAGAGTCGATATATAAATCAGCAAAAGACCAATGGAAAGAGCAACGCAGAGATACTGTAAAAGAATATATGAATTGCATGAATCTGACCATTGCAACATTAGGAATTGAAAATCAGTCATCAATCGATGAAAATGAGCCAATCCGTGTCATGGGATATGATTATGGAAGCTATCGCCAGCAGATTGTAGACGAGGAAAAGCTTCATCCGGTCATTACAATCGTTTTGAATTTTACAGACAAGATATGGTCTGGAAAAAAGAGCTTATTAGAATTGTTGGATATTCCAAGTAATTTTGAAGGTTTTGTACAAGATTATAAAATCAATGTATTTGATATAGCTTATTTGGAAGATGAAACAATAGAAACATTTACCAGTGATTTTAAATTAGTATCCCGATTTTTTAAGAATAAGAGATTGGGACTTGACGCAATGAATGACGATACCACAGAGATGAAGCATCCTGAAGAATTGATGGAGTTGCTTTCTGTATTCACTGGAGACTCTTCTTATGAGAAAGTGATTCCGGAGATTTTAGAGCGTAAAAAGAAAGGCGAGGTGATTACGATGTGTACAGTAGCACAGGGATTAATGGAAAAAGGACGTACAGAACAATTCAAAAAGGATGTAATCAATAGTATAAATATGTTGAAAGAGTTAAATGTAGATGAGGACAGAATTATTGAACTCATTATTAAAAATCATGGATTAACAACAGAAGAAGCGAAAGATTTTTTCGCAGAAATAGACTAACTAAGGTGATTACGATGTGTACAGTAGCATAAGGATTAATGGAAAAAGGACGTACAGAGCAAATGGAGGTATTCGCGTTGGTTTAAGTGTTGAGCCAACAGTATCTTACTCTTCGAAGGAAAAAGTGAAAATGCGTATAAATGTCTTCTAGGTTTCCTAGGAGACATTTATTATTGTTAGGGCAAGGCCCTGTTCTACATTGTGTAGTTTCTCAACAGAGAAACGGAACTTTGGAGAACAATAAAACCACTTGCTATGCGAGTGGTTAAAATTGCTTTAGCTTACAGTAAAAAAC